>NZ_NPKW01000056.1:0-135830 GCF_002265885.1 Vibrio sp. 03_296 | reverse complement strand
CACTGGCTCCCTGTTAACAATGCCACCCTCAAGCACAGCATAGATCTGACTGAGTATTGGGCTTTGCGATGTTTCGGACGCTTACCCACCTATGCTGCCGAAGCAGGTTCACTTACGTTGTGTACTGTTAACTTCCTATTGCTTCCTTCAGACCCTGCCGTTGGCCAGCAACGCCCTTGCAATTCGGATTATCTTCCCCTCAGTCAGGGCGATTCGGGCTTCTTTCAACCCGACGGGTTTGCCAGCTTCGCTGGGCAAACAAAAAAGCCCCTCTGAGAGAGGGGCAAAAGTACCATCGCTTATAGTTATAATTCCGTTTAAACGTCAATTCGCAGATTAACCAAAATCGCCGTTTACATAGCCACGAGTGCGGTCATCACTTGGCTGGCTAAAGATCACTTGAGTATCGTTGTGCTCCACCAGCTCACCCATTAGGAAAAAGGCAGTACGATCAGAAATTCGACGCGCCTGTTGCATGGAGTGCGTAACGATCACAATGGTGTAGTTCTTTTTCAACTCTTCCATCAACTCTTCAATTTTATGCGTCGCGATTGGGTCAAGCGCAGACGTTGGTTCATCCATTAGGATGACATCCGGCTCCATCGCAATGGTGCGCGCAATACATAAACGCTGTTGTTGACCACCAGAAAGACCAAAAGCATGCGATTTCAGGCGATCTTTCACCTCATCCCATAACGCTGCGCCACGCAGTGAACGCTCGACCACTTCATCAATGTATTTTTTGTCTTTAACGCCTTGCGCACGCAAACCATACGCCACGTTCTCATAAATGCTCATCGGGAATGGATTTGGCTTTTGGAACACCATACCAACCTTAATGCGCAGATCTGCCACATCAACGTTGCCATAGATGTCTTCGCCATCCATTGCCAACTTACCGGTAATCTTCACCCCTTCGATCAGGTCATTCATACGGTTCAGACAACGCAATAAGGTGGATTTACCACAACCGGATGGGCCAATAAGCGCCGTAACTTGGCGAACTGGGATCGGTAGGTTAATCGCTTTCAGCGCTTGGTTTTCACCGTAATACAAGTCTAGGTTTTCGATATCAAATTTGTTCATAGTCTTAATCTCTGAATTCTTTTCAATTAACGTCTTGAGCGTCTTTGGTTATTCATCGTTAGTAAGTCGCTGTGTTAAAACGTTTTGCAATTAATTTGGTTACCATGTTGATCAACAGCACCACCACAATCAGTACGGTGGCTGTCCCGTACGCCTGGTTCCACTCATCAATGGTAAACAGCTCTGTCGTCAACTTATAGAGGTGTACCGTCAGCGTTCGGCCAGAATCCAGTAGTGAGTCTGGAATTCGTGCCACCATACCAGCGGTAAGGAACACTGGTGCTGATTCACCAATCACGCGGCCAATACTCAAAATCACCGAGGTTAAAATACCAGGCATTGCACTCGGCAAAATCAAACGCCAGATGGTATAGATTTTTGATGCACCGAGACCATACGAGCCTTCGCGGTAGGTTTGTGGTACCGCCATCAGCGCTTCTTCTGTCGTCCTGATGATCACCGGCAGGATAAGAATACTCAGCGTTAAGGCCCCCGAGAGAATCGAGAATCCTAGACCAAGAATGGCGACAAAGAATGTCATACCAAACAGACCAAAGATAATCGAAGGAATTCCGGCCAACGATTCAGTACAAAAGCGAATCACCTTAACTAATCGGCTGCCCACTTTGGCGTATTCTGTTAAGTAGATAGCCGTCATGATCCCTAGTGGAGCGGCGACAGCAATCGATGCCACAACCATGTAAATGGTCGAAATGATCATCGGGAAAATGCCATGCTCTTCACCTGTACGGGTGTAATTGTCGGAGATAAAGTTCCAATCCACATGCTGCAAGCCGTTAGAAAGGATGTACCAGATAATCCAGAACAAGAAGCCCACCGTCAGAGCGGCTGCCGCCCAAACCAGAGCATTAAGAATGTTGTCTTTTACTTGACGAGATTGTTTTAATTTTGCGCGTTCCATAAATGTCACCTTCACTTGCGATTACTTCGCTTTTTCTCGGTTGAGGTAAAGCAGCGCGGCATTCAACACCATGATGAACACCAGGAGCACAACACCAGTCGCGTAAAGCGCGTTGGCGTGAACACCACTGGCGTATGACATTTCAATTGCAATGTTCGCCGTTAGCGTACGAGCTGAATCCAATAAGCCTTCAGGCATGGCAGGAGCATTTCCCATCACCATGATGATCGCCATGGTTTCACCCAGCGCACGGCCAATACCGAGGATAACGCCAGTCATGATGCCGCTGCGTGCCGCAGGAACGAGCAGTTTAAAAATAGTAAAGATTTTCGATGCACCCAATGCCAGTGAGCCTTCTTTATAAGCTCTCGGCACCGCGCGAATCGAGGTTTCAGAAACGGTGATTACCGTAGGTAGGATCATCACACCAAGCACAATGATACCCGCTAAGATGGTGTTACCCGCAGGCACATCAAAGACGTTTTGGATCAATGGGACAATAATCACCAAGCCAAAGAAACCGTATACGACCGAAGGGATACCTGCCAACAGTTCAACCGCAGGACGAATGATATCTGCGACACGTTTAGGCGCAATTTCAGCGATGAAAACCGCCGTCAGTACCCCAACAGGAACACCAACAAGCACCGCACCAAACGTCGATACCATCGAGGCAACGATCATGGTGGCGACACCATAAAGCGCCGGTGGTAACCAATCTTGGCCTAACACAATGCCTGAGACGCCCGCTTCTTGGAAAGCTGGAATACTTTCTCGGATGATGAAGTAGGCAATCACGGCTAGAGAAACAATACCGATAACCGCACTGGTCAAAAACAAGCCATGGAAAATACGTTCGCGCCAGTCAATGCGCTTTTGCGTACGTAAACGAGGTTTATCGATAGCTTTAGCTTCATTATTCATAAGCTTTTCACTATTTGTTGCGATGGTCATGAATCTAATCTCACGTTTCGAACAAGTCGAAGTGAATGGAAAACGCTCAGCCCTTTTCATTGGGCTGAGCAAACTTTTAAATCATTACTTAGTTAATTGAGATGTAGCCTTTCTTCTCTACAATGGCTTGTGCTTCAGGGGTCAGCATCCAATCAAGGAACTTCTGCGTTTCAGCAGATGGTTTGCCCTGCTTGTAAAGAACAAGGAATGGACGAGCCACTTTGTACGAACCGTTTTTCACGTTTGAAATTGACGCATCCGTGCCATCGATAGCTAGCGGGTGAACCGACTCATCAACAGTACCTAACGAGATGTAACCGATAGCGTAAGGGTTTGAAGCAACCATCGTTTTCAGTGCACCGTTACCGTTCGCCACTTGAGCACGTTGAGAGATGGCAGACACTTCTTTACCCGAAATTTTCTTCTTCAGTTTAAGAATGTCTTCAAACGCGCCACGTGTACCTGATGCTGTATCACGAGTAATCGCAACGATGGGTTTGTCTTCACCACCAACTTGTTTCCAGTTCGTCACTTCGCCTTTGTAGATGGCAGAAACCTGCTCAGCAGTCAGACCTTTCAGCGTATTTTTTGGGTTAACAACCACTGCGATACCGTCACGAGCAATCACTTCTTCAACCAAAGCGGTTTCTTTCTCAGACGATTTTAGGTCACGTGAAGACATACCGAGATCAGCAGAGCCATTTTTTGCCGCTTTAACACCTGCCGATGAACCTGGGCCTTGAACTTCAATAAAAACTTCTGGGTTTTTCTTCATGTATGTTTCAGAGAAAACTTCCATCAGTGGAGTTACGCTGCTTGAACCCACTGCAGAGATCGTTTCTTTTGCCGAAGCGGTTGTCACTGTCAGAGCACTCATAAGAGCGATTGCACCGATTACTGTCTTTTTCATCACAATATCCTTTATTGGCCAAATTGCCGTTGTGTTTCACTTGAACGATGCTCACTTTAGGATGTGAATATGACAGTTGTGTTTCACTTAATTGAACCCTCTGTGACACATTGCTGACAGTTGTGCGAATAAATCCACCAATCGAGTAGCATCAATGTGTAACAAATCGTATGAAGTAACCCCACCACCTCTATCAATAAAGCCGTTATGAAAGCGGTTTTATTGAAAAGCTCACTTTTTAGCCTAGACATTTTACTCTATGAAAAATCGTGCTTTATGCACATTGTGAGCACTCTCTGATAATTGCTATTTACCCGCCAATTTTGAGAGTGACTACAAACTACTAGTGACATTTGTAACGAAATAAGTCATTGAATACAGCAGGCGAATGGTTACAATCATCCACTAATAAAAATAAAACAATAATATTCATTCTCATTAATTATTTGTTCACAGAGGGTCGTTTTTAATGCGTCGTTTTTTAAATACACTTTCGATAAAAGCGCAGGTGTTGGTTCCTGTTGCTTTTACTATCGTTTTGTTGCTCGGGGGGGTCACCCTTGGCGCAAGCAACTTAAAACATGCTTTTGAGCGTGTAACCATTTCTACCGAACAACTCATCGTTCACAAAGGTGAATTAGGTGAAATTGTCGATAACATGTACGGAATGCGGATCAAGGCGATTTACAGCCTATTCCGCCCAGACGATCTGACCACACTGATCCCCGTGTTATCCGACAAGCAAAATGAAATTCGTTCACTGCTCAACGCGATTGAAACCGTGCCGGGCCTGAAAAATGAAGTGGCACAGATGCGCCAAGCGCTTAACCACTATGTCGATTACTCACGTGATGTGATGTTACCTCTGCTCAAGGTAAAACACGGTGAAAGCTACCTCTCTTCCGGTTTTCAACAACAGTACGATGTTGCGATGACCGCCTACCGCAAAGCCGGCGAAGAAATGGTTAAAGCAATTGATGTGCTTTCGCAAAAACTCAATCAAATTGCCATTGAAGACGTTAAAGATAACGGCAATCAACACAACGCTACGCTGACTTTCTCTGTTTTTGCCATGCTTGGTATTTTGGCCATCGCAGCGATTATTAGCATGGCTCTGGCTCATATGATCGTAAAACCGATTCGCTCGCTACAAACCACGATGCAAGCGGTCGCTAAAGGCGATCTGTTAGTAGAAGCTCAAGCGGAAGGTAAAAACGAAGTCGCACAGCTGGCTCAAGACGTGAACACCACGATTCATCAACTGCGTAATACCGTGGACGCATTGGTTCGTATTAGCGTTGATGTGGCATCGGCCTCAACAGAGCTTGCCGCTGTGATGACACAATCAAGCGTCAACTCTGATCAAGAGAAAAATGAAGTGGAGCAAGTCGCCTCTGCCGTTAGCCAGTTAGAATCCACAGCTGCAGATGTCACCGCCAATGCGGTCAAAGCGGATACAGCTTCTAGCCAAGCAAACCAATTGGCAAAACACACTCTCAGCATGTTTGAACAAAATAATCGCGCCAACGATAAGATGGCTGAGCAGCTCAATCAAGCGGCAGGGGTAGTGACTTCGCTGAAAGTTCAGTCTGAGCAAATTGGTAAAGTGATTGAGGTGATTCAAAGCATCTCAGAGCAGACCAACCTACTGGCACTGAACGCGGCCATTGAGGCGGCTCGCGCTGGAGAAAGTGGTCGAGGCTTTGCTGTGGTTGCCGACGAAGTTCGTATGCTCGCCGCAAGAACTCAGGATTCAACCAAAGAGATCCAAGCCATTATTGAAGAGCTGCAAACGCAATCTGGACGCGCGAATGAGAGCATGAATTCCAGCCTTGAAACACTGGCGAGCAATCAAACACTGGCGGGCGAAGTGAGCCAAAGCCTAAGTGAGATTAGCCACTCAATTGAAGAGCTCACCTTGATCAGCGCTCAAGTGGCTACCGCGTCTGAAGAACAAAACCAAGTGACCAAAGATATCAACCAAAACTTAAGCAATATTTACGAGCTGGTGAGCCAAAATGTCACGGGCATTACTCAAGCGGCGGCAGCGAGCCAAGAACTCTCCTCTCTCGCGGAGAACCAAAAAGAGCAGTTGGGATATTTTAAAGTCTAACGTCAACACACCGATCACACGCCCTGCCTTTTGGTAGGGCGTTTCTTGTATAAACAAAAGCGCATCGAACTTCGATGCGCTTTTCTATTGCCAGTAGACTTAGACAGCCGTTATTCATTGCTCAGTCACCAATAAGACACTCAGGCCCTGAGTTTGTGCGTGGTGATACACTTCGCCATTGGCACTGTCAAAACTCAGTGCAGACGCGCCTTGAGTGGATGGTGTGTTGCTCCAGATATAAACCGCCAAATTGCCCAGCTCTACCGTGTATGCTGAACCCCAAGCTCGAGCATTCAAAGATGGGGAATGGCACGCAGCCTCCGTTAAAGAGACTAACTCTTTAATATTGGCCATTCGCCAGCCACGCTTACCAGCAAAATTGAACAAGGCGTGGTTGGCGTTTTCGTCATCGACCGCTTGAGCCGTTTGCAACGCGCTTTGCCAGTTCTCTAACTGGGCTTCGCCTTCACAGCGCTCTTGAGCCTGATTCCACTGTTGGCCAACGGCACAACGCATCCAGGTTAAGCCAGTCTGCTTGTCGGTTACGGTGCCGAGATCAGAGTAACTAAAACGGGCGTTCGATGCCGTTGGAGTTAAGCCGTCTAAGCATTGTTGTTCTGCCCATACCGAACTTGAAGCAAGGAGCAGCGCCAATGTTGTGAGTGTTTTTTTCATCTTAGTTCCCTTTTGCTGCAACCATACGGACGGGTAGTTGGAAAGAGGTGCCGTAATCGGCTTCCACCATGTCGGAATAAATTTCAAAGTATTCGATTTGGCCGCGGTCTTCACCCAACAGTCGCACCGCCGCCGATTGGATACTGCCTTCGGTAGCATACGCGTTGTATTGAGTGAATTTCACCGTCGATGTCCATACGTAGCCATACGGATCCAGATCGGGATGCCCCAATGATTGCTGCGGGAAGTAACGCTGATTTAATCCTTTTTGTTGGCCGGTTTCCGTTTGAGATTGCTCGCCAAAATCGATGAGATTGTAGAACTCTTGCACCGTCGGTAAGCGCCAGTTGGTTTGCCCACACAAGGTTTGCTGACTGAGCTTCTCCGCGTAATCTTGCGTGGTACAAATGTTGTCGCCCGCATCGTGGCACCCAGACGCCGCAAGGTCTTCCGCATACGGTTCGAAACGAGGTAACTTGAGGGTGAAAATACGATCGCGATATTGAAGCGACTGCGCATCGGCACTCTTGTTTTCCCAGATCAAGCCTGTACGCAGATCTTGAACACAAGACCACTGCTCAGCGTCATCTGCTAATGGGTTGCCATTGCCATCGAGCTTGACCAGTTTGAAGCCATTTTGTGTGCTTTCCTGCCTATCGAGTTGATCAAAACCAAATGAAGCATCTTGACCCGGATAATGCTCGCTTGGCGCGTTTTCTAAGCTCACACTGTTGCCAGAGAAATGCTTAACAACCCCGGTATCGTTAATCACTTGGCGTTGTACTGGCTGGTTTCTGATCGCTTCGAGCCACTGCTCTATGGTTTGCTCGCTTAAAGCATCCGTCGCTAAATGTTGCCCAGCAAACTGCAACTGGTGGGCAATTTGCGCCAAAATACGTGATTGCTCATGGCTGTTTACTTTACCCAGCACTCGGCGTACGTTGTCGTTCAACACCTCAAGGCCATTCGGTTGGCCTATCGTCAGAAGATCGTCTCCCACCGCAACACCCACATCCGCTAACTGTTGTTGCAGTTTTTCCTTGGCAAACGTCACGGTAACGCCTTGGGTGACCATGGCAGAAATCAATGACGTGACTTCGTTGATCACCATGCCTTTTTCTTTACTCTGCCCCGGCGTAGAAAGATAGAGGGTTTGATTGCCCGCGAACGCCACCTCGGCTAATACTGGACGACTATAGAAAGTTTTGCTGGTCGACTGAAAACGAAACTGGCCATTGCCATCTAACGCGATGGTGCTTTCCGTTTGATCGCAGCGCGAGTTCTGGTTGTAGTCAACACACACTTTGGTGTTCGTGCTGTTCGCTTCCGCCAGCGCAACTTGACCGGATAATGAATAAGTGGGCGCCGTGTTGGTGGCACTGCCACCAGATGATGAGCCACCACAGCCTGCCAAGAGCAGCGCGGAGGCAATAAGGGAATAGTGTCGTTTCATGTTGTTTTCTTCTGCTTAGCTTAAATTTTGGCGAGAGCAAAACGCTCGAGCCACAAATATGGAAAAGAGCGCCCAGAGGACAAAGAGATTGAGTTGCCCACCCGATTTTTTCGAAGTGCTATCTGCACGGGTTTCATTACATTGGTATTGCTCAAACTGGCTAATGCCCCACGCGTTTAACCGACCTTGATTGCCTTCGATGGAATCCATGATCTCTAGACGCCAGCGTCCCCAGGCTTGCTGACCGAGTAAGGGCGCTAATTGCGCGTCGTGAGCCACCGTGAAATAACCTTTGAAGCCGTTGCCCTGACTGATTTGGTGATTCCAAAGCACCAGCTTGTCACCTTTTGGTGAGGTCAAAGTGATAGACAAATCCGCCATTGATGCGTGGTCAATATCGAGATAAATGGCGAACTGTTCACCAATGGTGACGTCGCGATCAAGAAATGTCTGCGAGAAGATCTGTTGCCCAACGTTAAAACGGCCCTGCGCGTCAGTGCCGGCATCATTCAGTCGCGCGTCCATCTGCTGCGCACTATTGACCAACTGAGGTACACCTCGCACCAAGGTGATCGACTCTTGCCACTGCTGCTTTGCCAACCAAGGCTGATGACGATAATCGGTCTCCACTTGCGCGACAAACGGCTGGCCACATACCAACCCTTCTGGTAGCTCCGAGCTGAGGGTAAGTGAATGGGTCAGTTGGCTCTGCTTCTCCACCAAGATCTGTTGCTGAAGAGAAAGTCTTGCCTCAACCTCTGCAGCTCGACCGTTGGCCACCAGCTCAATAGAGAGCGGTTTCGCATCCGTGATGTATTTACTTTCAAGACGGCTGGTGAACGGTGCTTTTAACAATCCGTGTCGTTTAAAATGGCGTTGCAAAATCTCTGCATACGGTTTTTCAGGGTAAAGAGTGGCAGCGGCCAGCACGGTGCTTTCCGCCAAATCGTGCATCTTTACACCGCGCCCGAGTCCATACATACCTTGCAAAACGATCGTATCGAAATGACGAAACACTCGCTCATCCCCGTCACCGAGCAAGGTGACCGACTCCTTCAGGGCCTGAAACAACGGTGTTGACCACAATTCATCACCCAACTCGCCCCCAACACTTTCGTGTGCTCGATAGTGGCCATGTTCAAAATAGCGCGCACGTTGGTTCCACAAGCTTCGAGTTGAGAGACGATTTCCAAACACGCCATCCCAATTGAACACCGTATCCAGTTCAAACTCTTGGCCACGCCTTGCGGCATCGAGATATTGCTGACGATAACTGTGACTACCAGCCCAATAATCACCGAACCCTTCGCCGATCGCACCGCTATGGCCATATGCCCAATCAGGCACAATTTGATAGTGAATACCGTGGCCAAGCTCATGCAAGATAACATCGGCATCCATCGCATCTGGTGAAACACCACCCAAGCCAAACATCGCCGCCTGAGGGCCTTTATAATAGGTAGAATTGTTGGCAGACAGCCCACGTCCATCAAACTTTAGTGGCTCATTAAACAGCGCATAGCCCAGTGTTTTGGTGTATTCGAGCGAATGGTCAAGATGGTAAAACGCCATCACCGCCAAAAAACGCGGATCATTACTATCCAGCGTTTGCAGATCCGTCAAGGCTGCAAAATGGCTAATCCCCGACGGCGCCGCGAAACCGCTTTCGTCTCTGACCGATACACCATCTTGCTTCTCCACTGAAATCAGTGCTTTAGCATCCACTTCGACCACATTTCGGTTGCGCAAAAAATAACCCTGATCGGTTTTTAGCAAGCTGACGTTTCGACGTTGATATTCCATCGCGCCGGGGTAGTCATCCATGCTGTTCCAGCCACTGCTTGGGGCCGGAAGTTGTTGTTGCGTGCGAAGATCGGGGTCGAAGACCTGTATTTCAACCGTTTCGAGTTCGCCTTGTTCTAGGGCAGGAGGAAAATCCGCCTCTAATCTTCGAGGGTGTTCCAACTCCACCGCCGTGGTTGGCTCGCCATTGAGCAACACCGTGTTTTCTAAACTACGAAACACGCGCGCCACTCGGTGCTGCTGATCCGTTGTCACCACAAGGCTTTTTTGCTGTTGGTACTGCCCATGTAGCCAAACATCAAAGTTATAGTGATGGCCCAACAGTGAGGTGGTTTGATACCTGAGTTTAAATTCGCCCTGATCAGCATAATGCTGCTGAACAAACTGCTGAACTTGCTCGACGCTATTCAAGGTCACTCGCTCTTCGGGGTAATCCCACTGCGCTGCGTCAACCATCGGATTCATCGCCAGTAGCAGGGCAAGTAAGGTGAGTTTGGTCTTCATCTTCGACTCCTTGCGCTTAGAACTGGTATTTCACGTTGGCCGTGAAATAGCGCCCCGGCTCTGTGGAATAAGTGGTGTGGGCTTGTGAAATGCCCGCCACGTCTTGATAGCGAATGTATTCATTGTCGAACAGGTTGACGATGGAGGCACTCAACGTCAGATCCTTATTCCATTGATAAGAAGCAAACAGGTCGAAGCTGTGCCACGACGCCGTTTTGGCGCACGACACTTCTTGATTGAAGTCATTCACGCACACAGGTACACGGTCCATACTTGCTGCCCAGTTCCACAGCAATGATGCAGACCCGTTTTGCTTGGCGTAACTCAGCTCAACGTTACCTTCCACAGGCGTAAGGGTTCGAATGTATTCGCCTTGGTCATTTTTGCCGTCGACATAACCCGCTTTCGTCGCCAGTAACCATTGCTCGTTGATCTGGTGGGCAGCCGATAGCTCTGCACCGTAGGTTTCAACGCCGTTAAGGTTTTGGTATTGCTTCAGAGTCACAGGGCCAACCATGCCCACTTCTTTGACATCA
The DNA here is from genome assembly GCF_002265885.1 of Vibrio sp. 03_296. NCBI lineage: Bacteria > Pseudomonadati > Pseudomonadota > Gammaproteobacteria > Vibrionales > Vibrionaceae > Vibrio > Vibrio sp. 03_296. Next base: position 124,874 of record NZ_NPKW01000056.1, on the reverse strand, counting down.
ATGAAATCATCAAATTGTTGGTAAAACAGCGCGATATAAAGGCGTGAGGTGCCGTTATCAAACTTATGCCCCACCTCGAACGAATCACTGGTTTCGGCTTTGAGATCCATATTAGGAATGATGACAAACGGAGTGAATGGAATGTCTTCATGAGACACATAGCCGTATGCTTTATCATACGTTGGCGCACGGTAACCATGGTTGTACGAAAAATAGATCTGATGAGCGTCAGCCACTTTTCTTGCGATAGAGAAGCTCGGTGACCACTCTTGGCTGTCGATATTCTTCATGGCGAAACCGTTGCTGTGTGCATCGCCATCTGGCGTAAGGCGATGAGCATCAAACCGCAGCCCCAACGTGGTTGTCCAGCGGCCATACTGCATCATTTCTAAACCATAGACGCCCACACTGAGCGCTTTGGCTGGTGTGAAAGGTTGTTTGCTGAACGCACTTGAGCCACCCGAAACCAAAGATTGACGCTCAGACGTTCTCGAATAGCGGTTGCTGTTTACTTTCAAGCCATAAGCAAGTTGGTGCTCAGTTTGAGCGGTGGCAAAGGCCTTGGTCATATCAGCACGAAAGCCCACAAGCTGATCGCGAAATTCGTTGTTGTCTAAACTGCGCTTTTGCTCCGTAATGCCATTTTGATCCAGCCTGCCGTAGAGACGGTTGATATCTTCTACATCAGCCATGTCTCGCCAATACAACTTGGCTTTGGCTTCATCGAACCAAAAAGCGTCCACAGGCTGATATTCCAACCCAGCTGAAACGCCAAGATCCGTGACGTGCGAGTCTTCGTAGTACTGGTTTTGGTCCCATTTTCCATCCGCATGTATACCTGGGCTCCCTTCACGACGAATTTGCCCTTCACGATAGGCATCTGCGGCAATACTTAACATCAGCGCATCACCAACAAAATGGTTGAGCTGGTAATTGGCGCTCGCCCCTTCTAACTCACGCTGATAGTTATCTTGATGGAAGTTGCGTGTTTCCTCTCCCTGCCAATACGCGACCGTCAACAACGAGTCAGTGTTGCCTGATCGAAAGGCCAAATTACTCATCAGTTGGGTTTTATCACTGATGCCTGTGTACGTGGTGGCCACATCAGCATAGAAATCGTCATTTTTTAAGTAGTCACTTGGCTGCATCGATTCAATCACGACGGTGCCGCCCAGCGCGCCTGAACCGTGAATGGATGAACTGGCTCCTTTCACCACTTCAATACTTTTGACGTTGACCAAGTCAAAGGAGTTACGCCCCACTTTGTCATTGATGTCATTGGCACCAAAGCCATCGGCACTTTGCACGCCATCACGAACGATCATAATTCGGTTGCCCGTCATACCACGGATGGCGATGTTTTGTGGCCGACCCGCGCCTCCCGTGACACTGACGCCGGGCTCATTGCGCAGCGCATCGTACAGCTCCGTTTGGCCTTTTTTCTCGAGTTCTTTACCACTGATCACCGACACAGAGCCCGCCACTTCCGATAGCGGTTGCTCGATTTGATTGGCCGTCACGACGACCTCTTCCATCACGGCGTGGTCATTTTCAGCGTGCACGAAGTTGGCAGCGAGTACCGACAGTACCGCCGCTGAGACAGGCGTTAGTTTCATTTATTGCTCCGATTTATTCGATGTTTTGATCAGTGAAAGTAAAAAAGCATACTCTTTGGCTTGTTGCGCCAATCCTTTACGCCTGTCCATGGCGTGGCCTGAATCAAAATCCGTTTGCAACAAATAAGGCCCGGTTCCTGTACTAAGAGCCGCCAGTTTTGTCAGGTACTTCGCCCCTTCCCAATACGGCACACGCTGATCGTGCCAACCAATTTGCACCAGCATTGGCGGATAAGTGGCCGATTGAAGGTTGAGATAAGGGTCGTAATCTTGCATCGCTTTTCGTTGAGCGGGCAGCTCGGGATTACCCCATTCTCCATATTGCTGCTCAGTGAGCGGTAATCGGCTGTCTGACATGCTGTTGAGCACATCAACAAACGGCACTTTGATCACGGCCCCTGAAAACAGTTCCGGCTTTTGGTTGATCGCTGCCGCCACTAATGTGCCGCCCGCACTGGATCCCATTAGGTAAATGTCGCGCTGTACCGGCTCTGCTCCCTCTCCATTCAAGCGAACATGGCGAAGTGTTTGAGCGGCGGCGACAAAATCGGCGATGGCGTTGCTTTTGTTGATCCCTTTCCCTGCATCGTGCCATGACGCGCCAAAGTAGCCGCCCCCACGAACATGCGCCACTGCGTATATGGCGCCTTGATCAAGTAAGCTGATGGTCTGCGGCATAAAATAAGGTTTCATGGTAAAGCCGTAAGCACCGTAACCATAAAGAATCACTGGGGAAGTTGCCGTGAGCTTGTCACGACGGTACGCAAGCGTCACCGGAACCTCAACACCAGAAGAATGCACCAAAATCTGCTCAGTACGGTACAAACTGGGCTGGTAATTGGCGTAGCGATCTTGGGCGATTTCTTTGATGCTCAGCGAGCTCACGTCTAGCTCTCGCCAAGTCGGTGGCGTGGTCATCGACATGCTACGAATGCGCACTTTGTTACTGGCGAAATCGCCATTTCTCGAAACCCAAGCCGCTTCACCAGCGTGATTCAAGGGGATTTGCTTGCGTAGTTCACCACGGTAGCTTAATACCGAAAGTAATGAATCTGGACCCTGGCTAGCGCTCACCACAACACCTGCCGAAAACAGATAGAACTGATTCAGCGTTGTGATGTGATCACTAAAGCGTTGCCAATCAGTCGGTGCCTGCAACGGTGCCTGATAAAGCTGAAAATCACCAGCATGATTGCTCTGAACAAAAAGCGTTTGCTGGCTGATATCCGCATAATATTCCATCCCTTGCTCAGCTTTACGCAGAACAGCGGAGACTTCTACAGTGCGCAAGTCGAGGATTTTTTGTTCGCTGCTGTTTTCATTGTTGCTTTGCAATAGCGCGTAATTTGCATCACTGGCGGCATAAAACGACATCAACCAATCTGCTCGCGTTTCCTGCCACAAGCTGTGTTGACGACCCGTTTCGAGCTCAATCGCCATGATGTTCGATGGACGCTGAGACTGATCTTTTTCAATCACATAAGCAGTCAAACCATCGCGAGAGAGCAACACTGGCGTGTCCAAATCTTTCGCAATTTCAACCATATGGCCTTGTTTTAAATCGACCAACACCGCTTGATATCGCTCGCTACCTTGACTATCTTCGGTAAAGAGCAAGTGTGTACGCTTTGCCGAGATGGCCCACTCACCCACTTGATAGTAGGCCGTGTTATTTTGTCGCTCGGAAAACGAGAACACCACCTCTGCTCGTTGAGTGAGTGGGTCGCGGCGCATCAACTGCAAACTGCCGCCTTGGTTAGTTAGCTTCCATTCCTCTCCTTCACGATAACCCCATGGTTCTTCACCTTTCTCAGGCTGCATCGCTTGCCACTGCTCCTCGAGCATGTGTGCCAAACTCTCGCTTTCAAGCAATCTTTGTGCTGTAAGCTGATTCTGCTCTTCTAGGTAAGCACGCACTCGCGGTGAACTGCGTGAATCATCTCGCAGCCAATCATACTTGTCTTTAGCATCCTTATCCGTCACAGAGGAATTTTGAGCAAAACTCAACCCTGCCGGGAGCCATGCCAGCATCAAAAGAAGATGAATAAATTTCATAGTTTTGGAAGTTACATTTATAAAGCAAATGAAAGGACGCTAGTTTGCACTCAAATGCAAATAACATCAATTATCATTTACCCAAAAATAGTGATACAGATCACAAATGCAAATGAGAATAGATATCAATTTAAGTAATTACTCAAATACAATCTTCCAGCAGAGAGGTAAAAAAAACGCCCCGGAATATCGGGGCGGTTTCTCATTTAGGCGATAACGCTAGGAAGGTTACTCTTCCGTTGGTGCGGCAGGTTTTTTCTTAGGAATAAACACTGAATCACCCACTGCCACATTTTGGTAGAAGCTCTTATCACGCTTCGCTGGTGTTTTCGACACAGCTTTCTTCTGTGGGCGTGCTTTCTTCGTCGTGGCTTGTTTCTTCGCACGGAAATCGGGCTTACGTGGTTTGATGCCTTTGAACTTGCCCTTAAGATCATCAAATTCAGAGAAAGCGATGTCTTGCTGAAGGTAAGCTTCTACACGTTTGAAGCTATCCCAGTCTTTCGGGCCGACCAAGGAGATGGCATCGCCTTTGTTGCCAGCACGGCCAGTACGACCAATACGGTGAACATACTCTTCGGTATGCTTTGGCATATCAAAGTTGATCACGTGCGTCACAGTTGAAATATCCAAACCACGCGATGCCACATCCGTCGTCACCAAGATCTTGAACACGGTACGCTCAAATTGGCTCATGATGGTATTGCGCTGATTTTGATTCAAACTGCCGCTTAGCGCGATCGCTTTCAGCTTTTTCTCATTCAGTTTTTCAGTCAGACGATCGGTATCCGAACGTGTCGCCGTGAAAATGATCACCTGACGGTATTCGGCTTCGCTCAACACACGCTCTAGAAGCGCTTCTTTGTGATCTAAGTGATCACACAAGTAGAAACGTTGAGTGATGTCTTTGTGCTCTTCATTCGACACACCGATGGCGATACGCTTCGGTGCATCCAGCATTTCTGATGCGATATCGTTCACTTCTGCGTGATCCAACGTAGCAGAGAACATTAACGTTTGGCGACGGCGGTGCTTCGCAGCATTGTGGATGCGGCGTAGCTCTGGTGCAAAGCCCAGATCGAGCATACGGTCTGCTTCGTCTAGTACCAAGGTCTCAAGACCTTCTAGGAACACAGATTTGTGCTCTAAGTGATCCGCAAGACGCCCTGGAGTCGCGACAATGAATTTAGGGTAGCGTGCTAACGCTTTTACTTGATCGTTGAAGTTCTCACCACCCACGATCAAGGTTGCGTCGTAGGAAAGGCCGCCCAACATGGTACGAAGCTCTCCATACACTTGTTTTGCAAGTTCACGAGTAGGCGCAAGGATCACACCACGCGGGTCACGCGCTGACAATGCTTTTGTTTTTAAAGACTTATGAAGCATAGGCAAAACAAACGCCAGCGTTTTGCCAGAACCTGTTTTTGAGGATGCCAGCAAATCTTTACCAGCAATCGCAACTGGAATCGCTTGCTGTTGAATTTTCGTCGCTTTCTGAAAATCTAAGTGCTTTAGGTTCTTCAGTAGGCGATTATCTAAGCCTAAATCTTTAAATTGCAAAGGTTTCTCCACTATTTTGCACTATCTTGGCCGCTTATTTTGCCGCCGAGAGGGAATCAATAAAAACGCGCAATGATACCTTAAACCGCACAATAAAGGATAGAGATCACAGAAAAATTATCCACATTTCACAGGAAACATCGGCCTAAAAATTCGATTACCCAAGTTCATGTCAAGCAATAGGCTAACCAGATCCGACACACAACACAGAAAAACGTCTCATCTCTGTTAGAACTCGGTAAAAATCCTTCAATATGTGGACGTTGCTCACTTTTTAATTCGCTGTTGTCATTTATTGTCGCTACAATCAAAGAGTCATATGACATTAGTGTCAATAATGACAGACAATTATAGAACAAGGAGTTTTTATGAATAAGATCCTAATTGCAGCTGCCACCTCTTCTGTTCTTTTACTTGCCGGTTGTGCATCGGGGCCAGATGAACAAACCAAAGCAGCAATGGCGCAGGTAGAAGATCTTAAGAATCAAGTCGATGTACTGACAAAAGAAGTGGCTGCACTTAAGAGCAATCAAGCGGACGCTGAGATGAAAGCCAAAGAAGCTGCTACAGCAGCGATGGCAGCTCAAGAAGAAGCAGAACGTGCGAACGAGCGTATCGATAATATCGCTCAGTCGTACACGAAGTAATTGCTGTAATCTGCGTCGGGTTATTCAAAACCTGGCGCAGCTACCTCTACGGGCACACCATTTTGTGCCGCAATCACCGCTTTCGCTTTCGAATCATTCAGATTTAACTCGCTCAACCACCAATCCAACTCTATTGGCACAACTAACTCATCCTGAACCCCATTGCTTCTGGTGAGTGGCTCGTGCGCTTCAAGGTAAACAATTCGCCCCGGCTCAAGGGACACTTTCACCGGCTGGTTGATGATCTTCACTCTCTGTCCTTTGTCCACTTGAGAAAACAACCATTCAATATCTTTTGGCTCCATGCGAATGCAACCAGCACTGACGCGCAAACCGATACCGAAATCTTTGTTCGTTCCGTGGATCAAATAATCACCGCTGCCATACGCTAAGCGAAGGGCGTACTCGCCCAGCGGGTTATCTGGCCCAGCCGGGACAATTTTAGGCAGCTCGATGCCTTTTTCTCGATACTCTTTACGGATGGAAACGGGAGGTGTCCAGGTTGGATTCGGTCGTTTTTCACGAATCGACGTCACCATTTCTGGCGTATCACGCCCGACTCGGCCAATCCCGACCGGAAAAACATGCACCTTACCCAGCTCGGGCTCAAAATAATAAAGCCTTAACTCCGCTAAATTGATCACTATGCCTTGGTACTCCACGGGCGGAAGCACCATTTCACTAGGGATAGAAAGCACATAACCTTCCTGAGGCAGAAATGGGTCTACCCCTTTATTGGCTGCCATCAAGGCCAAAAAGCCCACATCATATTGCTTGGCGATGTTCGCCATGGTTTCGCCTTTTTCAACAACATGATGCTGGATGCGTCCAATTAACCGACTGCCTTCCGCGGGAAGATCATAAGTCGCAGCGTCGCTCCTCCAACTCATCAATGCCGCACAGAAAAGCGTAATCAATGTGGGTTTTGGCATTTTCATTCAGAGACAATCCTTGGCTTGGGTATACAAAGACAAGGTTATCTCTCTTTCCTGTTTGTGATCAACCATTGGCGCTGGGTAATCTAACTGCATGTGACCTGTCCAGTTCCACGGCTGGTGAACGAACTTACTCGGCACCTGCGCTAATTCTGGTAGCCAGTGCTTCACAAACTCGCCATTCGGGTCAAACTTCTCTCCCTGCGTAATTGGGTTGAAGATCCGAAAATAAGGTTGACCGTCACACCCTGTCGAGGCACACCATTGCCAGCCTCCATTGTTGGCCGCAAAGTCACCGTCCACCAGTTTCTGCATAAAGTATTGCTCGCCCAGCCGCCAGTTGACGTGCAAATCTTTGGTGAGAAAACTGGCCACGATCATGCGCAAGCGATTATGCATCCATCCCGTTTGGTTGAGTTGCCGCATCGCTGCATCCACAATGGGGTAGCCTGTTTCCCCTCGGCACCAACGTTCAAACCAGTCCGGTTTTGCTGGCCATAGCAGATGTTTTTCCCACTCAACAAAACCCTGCCCTTTGACCAACTTGGGTTCGAAATGAATCAGGTGATGATAGAACTCACGCCAAATAAGCTCGCTCAACCACACTTCACGACCATTCGACAGATAACTTTGCTGCCAATACAGTCGTGCAATACATTGCCTGACCGAAATGGCGCCAATCGCCAAATAAGGGGACAGCACGCTGGTGCCTGCCGTGGCAGGGAAATCTCGTTGCTCGTGATAGCGATCCACTTCCTCATGGCAGAAGCGTCTTAACGTCTCACGAATCTGTTGAGAATCAACAGACCATGCCTCGCTGCTTTCTCGTGGGTAGCCAAACGGCGCCTGCTCATGCCAAAGTGATGATTGCAGCGCTTCAGGCAATACAACCGGCTGCGCCGCTGAGGTTTTGATGATCTGTGGAGGAACAAACGATTTCAGCCACGCTTTTTTAAACGGTGTAAAGACTTTGAAATAGTCCCCCTGTTTATTCAACACGCAGCCAGGTGCCTGCACACACTTATCTTCGACATCGAGGACTCCAATCTCTGATGATGCGAGCTGATTGATTAACTGTTCGTCACGAACACGCTCATTGACTTCATAGTCGCGGTTAAACACCACTTCACTAACCGCCAATTGTTCAGCCCAGTTCGCAACACGTGTTGCGCTTTGAGCGTAGTCATCCACTTCGTCGTACAACAGCGGGATGTTCAGCGCGTTGAGTTCTTCCGCCAGCACCGCCAAACGCCGCGCAATGAGATCGGCCTGCATGGGCGCCATATGATGATCACGCCATTGCAAAGGGGTGGCCACAAAACAGGCAACCACCTCTTGTGAAGTCGCAATAGCATGATTGAGCGCTGTGTTGTCCACACTGCGCAAGTCTCTGCGTAACCAAACCAGCTTCATTACCATCCCTACCCAAACTGGAGTCGAGCCAGAACATCGCTCAACGTAACTTTGTTGTTATCGAGCATGGACTTAACCATGTTCATCTGTTTCTCTTGCAACGCTCGATGCGAGAAAATATGCACACGCTGATAGTGTTCGGTGACATCAGCAAAATCGAGCCCAGAAAGATCTTCCACTCCATCAACCAAGGTGACATACCAACCTTGTTCGCTTAACGTCACTGCCTCCATCCATCCTGCAATAAAATCCCCGCCTTCATAGGAAAGCAGTAGACACTTGCCTTTACTGGCCGCTTTCCGCTCTGCTTCAACAATAAAGGTAAGACGAGTATGCAGCATAGAACGAAGTAAGCCTTTTTGTAGGCTACGAGTGGTGCTTTTAACCCGTTCCAATGCCGTCATGACCGGATATAAGAACTGATCGCAAACCACCGAAAATGGATACTCTTTCAGCACCGTATTGAGCACCGACTCAGCCTTGCCTGCGTTCAGTACAGACAGAGCTGTCAACATTCGTTCGACTTCATCTAACTCACGACTCTCCGCTGCCAACGCGCCTTCGGCATCGGGGTTTACCAGCAGATCTTTCACCTTGCCGATGGCAATGCCTTTAGCGAGCCAACCCTGAATTTCGCGAATCATCTCGATATTGTCTTCACTGTAGAGTCGATGCCCTTTCTCCGTACGTTCGGGTTGAACCAAATTGTAGCGACGCTGCCACGCCCTTAAAGTGACCGGCTTAACCCCCGTAATCTCAGAGACTTCGCGAATCGCATACAACTTTTCTACTGCATTTTTTTCATTACAAACCATAACGTAATTTCAACTCTTGTGGATAAGGCTTGAGGTATTTTTGGCTTTCCAAATAGCCATCAGGATGGGTATTGAGATAGTGGCGAATCAAGGTCAATGGTGCCAACAGTGGCAGCATACCTGTGCGATAATCATCGATCACTTGCGCCAACTCGCTTTTCTGCTCTTTGTTCAGTGCCTTTTTAAAATAGCCTTGAACATGCATCAACACATTGGTGTTGTTTTTACGGCTTGCTCGATGGGTTAACGCGACCATCAACCCTTGACGGTATTCAACAGCAAACTCGTTGATATCATAATCAGCTATTTTGGCTACCAAGCAGCCCAAGGTTTTGTAAGACTCTGGATGATGTGCCATCAAGGTCAGTTTGTAGCGAGAATGGAACTCGACGATGCTTTTGCGCGACAACTGATTCAGTACGTTGGTATTAAAATCATGCAGGCAATAAACACGAGTGATGAAATTTTCACGCAGCACAGGATCGTTCAGGCGGCCATCTTCTTCCACCGGCAACCAAGGCATTTTGCGCATCAGCGTTTGGGTGTACAAACCAACGCCTTCTTTCTCCGCGCCATGAGCTTTGTAGACCTTGACCTTCTCCATGCCACAGGTGGGTGATTTTGCGCAGACAATGTAACCACTTAAAGAGTGTGCCATTAATCGATCAACTTGCTGCTCAGAGTAAGAGAGCATCTGCTCAGTGTAATCTTTGTCAGGGTTCTTTGTTTCCACCATCGCGATTCGTTCTTCATTCGAAATAAGGCGAATCGTCGGGCGCGGTACAGGCATTCCCATCCCCACCTCAGGGCAAACCGGTACAAAGGAGAAGTGTGGCATCAGTTCCTGCACCACAAAACGACTCTGTTTGTGTCCCCCATCAAAACGGACTTGATCACCCAACACACATGCACTGATACCGATCTTTAGTGTAGAAGAACTCATGCTCATCACCCTTATACAAAAAAATTACTTGTACAATTTATAGCAAGCAAACTTGAGTTGTACAAATATTTTTTTTGTACATATCTAGGAAAAATCCACAATTAACGTTACTAAACCATGTCATAGGTTATTAACATGTAACAAATCACCCATAAGTTGCGACGCTCCCACCCCCTCCCAACGCACCAGTGACGCACCTCAAGCATGGCAAATCGATTGCCCTTTAAGTTTCAACATTTTTAGTTATCAATCGTGGTTATAAATGTATAATCAGGAGCTTTTGTGAGCCACATCTCATGGAATGGCGAATTATCTAGCTAGTATTGCCTCAACGAACGAAAACAGTTTCAACAGAATTGGTAATTTGACTCTGTTTTTGATGACAATTACCTCAATAGAAATATTGGAGAATACTATGGCAACCCCACACATCAACGCACAACCAGGTGATTTCGCAGAAACCGTACTTATGCCAGGCGATCCGCTACGCGCTAAGTACATCGCAGAAACTTTCTTGGAAGATGTAAAACAAGTTTGTGACGTTCGTAACATGTTCGGCTTCACTGGCACTTACAAAGGTAAAAAAGTGTCTGTTATGGGCCACGGTATGGGTATCCCATCTGCATGTATCTATGTTCACGAACTGATCGCTGAATACGGCGTGAAAAATGTTATCCGCGTTGGTAGCTGTGGCGCGGTGCGCGACGACGTTAACCTGATGGACGTTGTGATCGGCATGGGTGCTTCGACGGATTCTAAAGTAAACCGTATCCGCTTTAACGATCACGATTTCGCTGCACTGGCGGATTACGGTCTATTGGAAGAAGCCGTTAAACAAGCACGTGCGCAAAACGTACCAGTAAAAGTTGGTAACGTATTCTCTGCGGATCTTTTCTACACACCAGAAGCAGACATCTTCGAGAAGATGGAAAAACTGGGCATCCTAGGTGTGGATATGGAAGCGGCGGGCATCTACGGTGTGGCTGCGGATCTGAAAGCAAAAGCACTGACTATTCTGACTGTTTCTGACCACATCATCCGTGGCGAGAAACTAAGCTCTGAAGATCGTCAGAAGTCGTTCAACGACATGATGAAAGTCGCTCTAGAAACAGCAATCAATCTTTAAGTTTTTTGGCTGGGTTCGCCCAGCCATCCGAATAATCCCGAGGGGGCGATCGTGTCTAACGGCGAACTGCCAAAAGACGCAGATGGGTTACAACTCAACTTTTGTAAAACATTGGCGTGTGACAACTTTGGTCTGAGCGATGCAAAACGATACGTTTTGCAACATGCGAACCCTAAGCGTCCAGCGATGGTCTGTCGTGAATGTGGAGCTTTCCCCCCCTTACTTAACAACCGTGAAGTGTTGAATGAGCTGCATCGCTTACGTCAACTTCACAGTGATGGTTTGCCTGCGTGTCGAAACGACGACTGCGCAAACTTTGGCCTTTCTGTTCATACCCACAAACATCTCTACCATGCCTTTGGTTACAGTGGTGATCGCCAACGCTATCGCTGCAAAGCATGCCAATCCACGTTTGTCGATAAATGGTCTGGCGCCAACAAAAAGCTTCAGTTTCAAGAAAACTTAATGGGCCTGTTGTTCACCGGTTACTCGGTGCGCGAGATTTGCCGTAAACTGGCCATCAACCCAAAAACGTTTTATGACCATGTTGAACACATTGCCAGCCGTTGCCGCCGTAAATTGGCAACGATTGATGCGCGATGGGTCAACCATGCGCTCAATTACGAACTTGCTTCTCATTACCAACGTTTGCAACCCAATAGCGACAATGGTGTCTATTGGATGGCCACAGGCGATGCGCATTCTGGCTATATTCTTTGCCAACATGTGAACTACTCTGCCAAAGAAGAGCCAATAGGTACGGTTGATCACAACCCTTACGAAGCGATTTCACGTTTTGTTTCTCCGCAGTACACCGCTGAGGCAAAAGAGCCAGAAAACACACCTTCTGACTATCTGCGTGAACGTATCGACCAGAAATACCAAACCATTTTGGCCCGCGGCAACGTTGAAGATCCAATGGGAAATATGGCAACCTTCAACTACCCGACGAAAGGCGCCGTAGTTCGTCCGCCTTACACCTCTTATGCGCATTATTTGCATGTGCTGGATATGTGTAATGAAGCTGGACGCGTCTCACTTTACATGCCACAAGATCCACTATTGCGCTCTGCGGCCCTGAGTGTTTGCCTCCCTCGAATCCAAAGTCAAAATGTTGACCTGCTTTATGTCGACGAAGATCCCAGTTGGGATTTAAACCAATCATTTGAAAAGTTTGACATTGTCTACATGAGTTGGTGGCGAGATCGCTGGGCAATTGCCAACCAAGGCAGCAAACTCAAAGGTATTTGTTATCTTGCAGGTAACAAAAATCAGCCAGAACAATGGTTTAACAAAGCAACCACGCGAAATATCTCGTTTTATCAGTCACGTTTTCAGTTATTGTTTGAAGGGTTTGTCAACGAACCAAGACGAAAACTCAGACCAGGTGGCGTCTTACCATTGCTCGACATTTTCAGAGCTTGGCATAATTTGTGCTACCAAGATAAACATGGACAAACGCCAGCCCAACGACTAGGTGTTACAGAGAGCCCATTAACCATTAAACAGCTTCTGTCCTAGCACTATCGTCTGTCTGGGTTAAGATTATGTGAAACGACACCCAATATTGTCATTCATTTAGTATTAACTCAGTAAATTATTGCGGATGAATGATGCGAATTTTTGACACGTCAATATAATGAACGTGTTGTACGCCAACTGAATCGCATGGATGTAAATTTTGGATAAAAGCCAACTTCAGTTAGACGCTGAACTTAGACAAATCAAAGCCCGCGTAAATAGTGAGCCTGCGGAGGTACTGAAAATTGCCGAGCAGTGCTACATCCGCGCCGAGCAAATTGTCTACCCAGAAGCGGAAATTGAAGCCCTTTTAATCCAGTCGCACTGCTGTTGGTGTTTGATGGATTACCGCCGTGGTTTAAAACTCATCAAAGAAGCCCACAGCAAACAAAACCGCCTCGACAACGACGACCGACTACCTCAAATTCTCCACTTATATGCCCTACAATACTGGGGTCAAGCCAAATATTACTCTGCTCAGCAATACTGGATTAACGCGCTGGAACAATCCGCGTTGATTGATGAAACCGAGATACAGATTGAAGCGTTAATTGGCTTGGGCAACGTTTGGCGTATCACCAACGATTACAAACTGGCTGCGTCGACACACGAGCTCGCGGTTAAAGTCGCAAACAATGCACGTATTAACTGGGCGGAAGGCAAAGCGCGTATTTTGCTGGCTTGGGACTACTACCTGCTCAATAACTACGTGGAAATGCTGACCATCTTGGATGGGGCTAGCGAAGTACTCAAAGACTACCCCGACAACACATGGCAAGCGGAAATCTGGGATTTTCGCGGTCTGGCCTTACTCGGCTTGGAGCGTTTGGATGCCGCCGACGAGGCAACCAAAAAAGCACATGATCTTGCGGTTGAACACAACCTCACTTGGATGAAAGCCCATTCCTTTATCAGCCGCGCGCGTTTAGAGTTGCTACGGAAAAATACCCTTAATGCTTCGGTCTTACTTGACCAAGCTGAAATCTCTGCGTTGCAATTTGATAATGGTGAACTGTTAAGCCAAATTTGCTTCCAACAATCCAAAGTGGCGGAAGAGCAAGGCAACTTTGAGGTGGCTTATCAGGCCTTTCGCAAGTATCGCCACTACTCATTGCAAATGCTGCGAGAGCAAACTAACCGCGTTGGTCTAGATAAAGCACGTAGCTCCAAACGTCAACTCGAACAGCGAGCACGCAAACTCATTAACCGTATTCGAGCCCAGCACGAATACGATCCAGAGCGTCAGTTTTCGAATGTGGTGTCTGAAACCTATTGGTGGGAACAATTGGTCTTATTTAAAACCGAACTCAAGCAGGCCAACCATTCCATCATCATGATCCAACATGCAGATCCTGCGTATCTGGAAGTGTGTACCGAGTTAGCGCATAGCTTGTCGACACCAAAAGATCTCATCTCTCGCTTGAGCAGCGATCGCGTAGCCATGTTAATCCGTGAAAAAGACGAACCTGCAGACGCCCTTTTTCATGTCGTCTCCACCATGATTTCGATCTACCCGTGGCAGCGCCGAGGGCTGAACGGCCCGCTACCTCAACTCTCTTTGCAAGATATCCTCACCTTCCCATTCACACTGGAACAATTAGAGGATTCACACAGAACCAAGACCAAGGGAAAGAAAAAACATGGAAAAGCTGCTGAGTAAAGTAACTGATGCCGGTTTTGATCCAACCTCTGTGTCTGGTGAAGAAGCGATCATCTTATGGAACCACGTGAGGCAACACGTCGCCTCGACCAATACTGAAAAAGCCCACTGCTACATCATCAGTGCAGAATATCGTTTCAAGTTGAAACAAGTACAGCTCAGTATTGATGAATTGAAAGAAGCCTTGTCGCTGCTCACTCTACCGGAAAATGCGGAAGACATTTTGACGGTCAAAGCCAATCTCAGCGAGCGATTGGTCGATATTGGGGATTACGCCGGTGCGCTCAATGAATACGTTGGGGCATCAAACATTGCCGTCGAACACGGCTTTCTTGATGAGTATGTTACCTCAGTCTTGGGGATGGGTAACTTGTGCGACGCGTATGGCGATCATCAACGCGCGCTGCGCTATTACCAAAAAATCGATGGTATCGATCACGCCATCAGTAGCCGCTCATTACGCCTGCGTTACAAGCTCTACATGCTCGCTTGTTACATCAACCTTGGTCGTATTAGTGCAGCGAAGGATCTACTCAAAGAGTGTGAAGAACTGAGTATCCTCGTCAGTGACAAAATTCTTTCTGGGCAAATTCTTCTCTATCAAGCAAAAATCCATCGTCTTGAGAAAGATTACGTGTCGGCCCTGCTGTCGCTTTCCAAAGTGCAGTACATTTCAGGCAACTTGAACTCCACTTGGTTATCGGTAATGAACCGCATTGAGATGACCTACTCGCTTTGTGCTATTGGCAAAAAAGAGTTGGCGAATCTGCTGCTCACCAGTTCATCCAAAAACATCGAGATGAAAGCATCCCCTATCATTGCCAAGCAGTTTTATCAGGCAATGAGCGAAGTTCTTGCCGCTCAAGGGCTGTTCAAAGAGGCGTTAGTCTTCGAGAAAAAAGGCTTTCGTATCGAAAGCGATCTGATGAAACATATTCCCATCAGTGAGTTGGGGGCCGCTCAATTACGCCGTATCTCTCGTTTTGAGTTGCAGTTGAAATTAATCCTCTCTGAAATCGAAAACAAAGAGCTCAAAGAGACTACTCAGCAACACAAGAACACCGTTGCTCAACTACAACAAGACGTGTTTACCGATCCTCTTACAGCCTTGCATAACCGTCGTTGGTTGGATGTCAAACTGAAGGATCTGTTGCTGCACGACACTACATTTGCCTTGATGGTGATTGACATCGACCACTTTAAATCGATCAACGATGAGCTTAGCCATTTGGTGGGCGATAAAGCGATTGTCAATGTGTCATCGGAGTTGGCGGCGTATTTCCGTTTTCGTGGCGCTTCTTGCGTGCGTTTTGGTGGAGAGGAATTTCTGGTCATTCTTGAAAATACCGATTTGGCGAAAGCAGAGCTTCATGCCGAAAACTATCGTGAACGTATTTTCCAGTTTGGTTGGCGAGAAATTCTTGGTGAGCGTGGCCTAACGGTGTCGATTGGCATTACCATGCATCGTGACGGCGAAAATACCCAGCGCACCTTCTATCGTGCCGACAAAGCGTTGTATCGCGCGAAAGCCAACGGCCGTAACCAAGTTTGTATTGAAGAGTAACCTTTTCCTTTCGATTAAAGGCGGCACTGCCGCCTTTTTTGTTGCACTCAATACCCGACTTATGCACTCCTTGCGCTCCATCCCATAAGCACTTGATAGTTTTCATTATTGCCTTGCGCGAATGAGAGATTTCGCGAATACTTATCCCACTTGATTTACCTTTTGTTTACGCTTTTTCATCATTTCATTTAACGCAAGGAAGTAAGATGTTTCTCGATTATTTCGCATTGGGATTGCTTGTTTTCGTCGCTTTAGTGATTTTCTACGGCATTATCGTGATTCACGATATCCCTTACGAAATCGCCAAAGAACGTGAACACCCACACCAAGACGCTATTCACTACGCAGGCTGGGTGAGTTTATTCACTCTACACACCATTTGGCCTTTCCTTTGGATCTGGGCAACCTTATGGCGCAAAGAGCGCGGTTGGGGCTTCCAAAAACTTGAAGAAGAACAGCACGACATGCACCATCGCGTTGATCAATTAATTGATGAAGTCAAGCAGCTTCGTGAAGAAGTGGATCAATTGAGAAATGCGCAACGTGTGCCTGCCACGCCCGTCATCACCAGTGAAGAGGAGAAGCAATAATGGATTTACTGTTGATCCTCACTTACACCGCATTGTGTATTGCGATTTTTAAGATTTTTAAGATTCCATTGAATAAATGGACGGTACCTACCGCGGTTTTGGGTGGCGTAGTGCTCATCGGTACGCTGATTTTATTGATGAACTATAATCACCCATTCACTCAGTTGGGTAACCAAGTTTACTCAACCACCCCAATCGTGTCGGGCGTTCGCGGCCGTGTGATTGAAGTGCCCGTTCAAGCAAACCAAACGCTCAAGCAAGGGGATGTGCTGTTCCGTATTGATCCTATCCCGTTTGAAGCGGAAGTGGCCAAGCTCGAAGCCAAAGTCAAAGAAGCCAGCCAAGGGGCGCTTGGACTGGAGTCCACGCTGAAGGAAGCGGAGGCGGCCGTTATCAAAGCCATCGCCGAGCGTGATAAAGCGAAACGCGAATATGAACGTTATAAGCGTGGCTACGAGAAAGGCGCATTCACAGAGCAACAAATGGACACCACTCGTCAAGCATTCAAAGCTGCACAAGCCGCTCTTGAAGTCGCACAATCGAAGCAAGACCAAGCGCAGATTGCGTTGGATTCCGAAGTCGGTGGTGAAAACACTCAGGTCGCACAGCTATTAGCGGAATTGCGCAAAGCTCAGTTTGACCTTGAGCAAACGGT
Source organism: Vibrio sp. 03_296 (assembly GCF_002265885.1). Classification (NCBI taxonomy): domain Bacteria; kingdom Pseudomonadati; phylum Pseudomonadota; class Gammaproteobacteria; order Vibrionales; family Vibrionaceae; genus Vibrio; species Vibrio sp. 03_296. Next base: position 107,774 of record NZ_NPKW01000056.1, on the reverse strand, counting down.
TGTACGCGCGCCGACCGACGGTTATGTCACCCAATTGGCGCTGCGCCCTGGTGTGATGTCAGTGCCATTGCCACTGGCGCCGGTGATGACGTTTGTCCACAGTGAAGAGAAAATCTACACGGCGGCATTTCGTCAGAACTCGCTTCAACGCCTACAACCGGGTTTTGAAGCCGAGTTCATGTTCCGCGCCTTGCCAGGAAAAGTCTTTAAAGGTGAAGTGATTGAGGTGCTTCCAGCCATTGGTGAAAGCCAATTTCAAGCTCGTGGCGCACTACTCGGCACGGAAGCGCTGCGCACCAGTGGCCGCGTATTTGCGACGTTGCGAATCACCGATGATTTGAGCGAGTATCACCTGCCAATGGGCACTGCGGTGGAAGTGGCGGTGTACTCAGACAGCTTCACCCACGTTTCCATCATGCGTAAAGTGCTTATTCGTATGAAGAGCTGGCAAAACTACCTCTATCTCGATCATTAATTTTACGTTTTATTGTAATCAGGGGCTGACATTAAGCCCCTGATTGCTTTCTAGACATCCAGACAGATAGCATTCCCACTTGAGGGTTTCTTCTGTATAATGCGCGCCTTATTTTTCCACTTGCTGAAAAAATAATCCAAGGCGCAAAATCGCGCCACTTCTTGGTTAAGGCCTTGAAGGAAATAACGAAAACAGCAAGTTACGTTCTTTAGACAATTGAACTGAGGTTATCTATGAATCTTTCCGCTAAAACCGTTGTGGTGATTGCCATCGGTGCTGCTCTTTATGGTATTGGTGGGTTACCCATGTTTGGTATTCCCGTGTTTGCAAACACCACCCTCAAACCAGCCATGGCGGTTCTTGCCCTATTTTCGGTTCTGTTTGGTCCTTTAGTCGGTTTCTTGGTGGGCTTTATTGGCCACTGGGTCACGGATCTTTTTGCCGGCTGGGGCGTTTGGTTAACCTGGGTTCTTGGTTCGGGCATTGTCGGCCTGATCATTGGTCTGTTCCCTTCTCTTACTCGTAATCGCTTAGAGAAAGGTGAGTTCAATCTCAAAGATTTCTCTCTATTTGTCGTTCTCGCACTGCTTGGCAACGTATTTGGCTACGGCTGTTCCGCGTTTCTCGACACCATTTTGTATGCAGAACCGTTCACTAAAGTGTTCACACAGCTCACCATCATTGCTTCAGGTAACACTGTACTAATCGCTATCGTTGGCTACTTCATTTTGAAATCGGTCGCGAAACGCAATAAACAAAGCCGCAACCTAACAGAGGCTTAATGTCGAATGACAATCGAATTTTCTAACTTCTCTTTTAGATATGAGTCGCTGGACAAACCGACGCTAAGAAATATCAATCTAAGGATAGAGAAAGGAGAGAAAATCGTCATTATTGGTCCAAGTGGTAGTGGTAAATCTACCCTTGGCCAGTGTTTAAATGGGCTTATCCCCCACGCAATCAAAGGTGAAGTGTCCGGTTCTTTGACCATCAACGGCCAAGAAACGGCGGCGTTTGCCATGCACCAGTTCACCGAACAGGTGGGGACTGTGCTGCAAGACACCGACAGCCAATTTGTCGGTTTAAGCATCGGTGAAGACATCGCGTTTGCACTTGAAAACCAGCTCACCTCGAACATTGAGATGTATTCACTGGTCAAAGCCACCGCGAAGATGGTCGACCTTCAGCAGATGCTGCAGCGCTCACCGCACGATCTCTCTGGCGGACAGAAACAACGCGTTTCGCTGGCAGGCATTCTCGTGGATGATGTCGACATTCTGCTGTTTGATGAACCGTTGGCAGCGCTCGATCCAAAAACTGGCAAGCGTACCATCGAAATCATTGATGAGTTGCATCGCAAGACCGGCAAAACCGTGGTCATCATCGAGCACCGCCTCGAGGATGTGCTACATCGTCACGTCGACCGCATCATTCTGATGGATGGCGGTGAGATTATTGCTGATACCACGCCAGACGAGCTGCTTGCTTCGCCATTATTGGCTCAATATGGCATTCGCGAACCGCTTTACTTAACGGCACTAAAATCCGCTGGTTGTCATCTTGCACTAGACGATCACCCCTCGAGTTTAAGCAAGTTACCCTTGGCTAATTATCAGCACGCGATGACAGATTGGTTCCACCAAGCGAACACGACAAGCCACCACGCTTCTTCAGAAACCTTACTTGACGTGCGCAATTTAACCTACTCCTACGACGGTGAGAAAAACGCATTAGAAGGGGTGAGTTTTGATGTGCAACGCGGCGAATTTGTCTCGATATTAGGCAAAAATGGTTCTGGTAAATCGACCATCACCAAGCTGATCATGGGCGTCATTGAGCCCGACAACGGCACGATGCACTTAAACGGCCAAGATCTTAGCGAGCTGACCATTTTCGAGCGCAGTCAAAAAGTAGGCGTGGTGATGCAAAACCCTAACCATATGATTTCGCACCATATGATTTTTGATGAAGTTGCATTTGGCCTGCGCAATCGAGGTTGGGACGAACAGCAAGTCAACAGTAAAGTGCTTGAAGTGCTCGAATTGTGTGGTCTAAGCAAATATCGTCATTGGCCAATTGAAGCACTCAGCTACGGCCAGAAGAAACGCGTCACCATCGCTTCGATTCTCGCACTAGAGCCTGAGCTATTGATCCTCGATGAGCCAACCGCAGGTCAGGACTACCGAAACTACACCTCAATGCTGAGCTTCATTGAAAAACTCAATCGAGCGCTAGGCATCACCGTCGTGATCATTTCTCATGACATGCACTTGGTACTGGAATACACCACACGCTCCATCGTGATTGCAGATAGCCAGCTTGTGGCCGACGCGCCGATGACGGATGTTTTCAGTAACCCTGCATTGCTGGACAGAGCGAACCTAACCACCACCAGCCTGTACGAGCTTGCTACACGCTTGAACATTGCTGAAACAAACGCCTTTATGCAGCATTTTATTGATGTAGAAAAAGCTTCTCGCCGAGAGAAAACCGTTGAGAGAAATGTGGCATGAAAGACAACAAAATGAAGTTTGGTATCAATTACATCGATACCCAATCTCCGCTGCATAAGCTTAACGGCATCACCAAGTTTTTGCTGTTCATTGCGTGGGTGACGGTCGTTTTAACCACGTTTGACCTACGCTTGATCAGCGTGTTGATTGTCGTTGGCCTTGGGCTACTCAAGATGACCAAGGTGCCTTTTCATGTTTACAAGCCATTGCTACTCGGCACCGCCAGCGTATTGTTGATCAATGCCTTGTTTATGTTCGCCCTTGCGCCACAGCAAGGCAGTGAGTTCATGGGCTCGACGACCGTCTTATTGCCATTGCCCGGTCAATACTCTTTGACTCAGGAAACCTTGTTCTATCTACTGACGGTCACGCTCAAATATTTCAGCATGTTCCCGATTGCGTTGGTGTTTGTTTTCACAACCCATCCAACCGAGTTCGCCGCCAGTTTGAACCGTTTAGGCGTGCCGTACAAAATTGCTTATGCGGTGAGCTTAACACTGCGTTATTTGCCTGAAGTGAAAAAAGACTTCGTCAATATCATGCATGCACAGCAAGCAAGAGGGGTCGAACTGAGTAAAAAAGCGCCCCTGTTCACGCGCATGAAAAACGTCGCGAAAATTCTTGGCCCACTGATTTTCTCAAGCCTCGATCGCGCCGATCAAATCTCCAACGCGATGACACTGCGTGGTTTTGGTCGCCACAACCAACGAACTTGGTACAGCTTAAGGCCGCTGAGCCGCTCTGATAAGCTGTGTATGATGGGCATTGCGCTTATGGTGACGCTGGCCATTACCAAACGCGTCCTAGAGCCTCAGCTCTTCTGGTACCCGTTCTCATGATCACAAAGGGATGCACACTGCATCCCTTTGTTTTTTTGCCCCAATAGAACAAGCCTCTTAACTCCACTTTAGGATCCGAGTCTCGTTACCCTCTTCCGGTTTGGCGGGAATGTTGAAAGAAAGCAGCAAACTTATCGCCGCCATAAACGCGCCAATGTAAAACACGCTGGCAGGCGACACGAGCCAAATCACGCCGAATGTTACGGGGATCACCACCGCGGCAATGTGATTAATGGTAAAGGCCACTCCGGCCGTCGATGCCATGTCAGCAGGGTCTGCAATCTTTTGAAAATACGTTTTAATCGCCAACGCCAAGGCAAAAAAGAGATGGTCGATGATGTACAACGCGGCCGCCCATTCGGCGGACTGTACCAGCGCATAACCGACAAAGACAAAGATCAAACCGACGTATTCAAACGTCAATGCTTTTCGCTCGCCCACCACACCGATGAAACGGCCAATACGTTTGGCAAACAAAAAGTTGAAAAGGTAGTTTGCCAAAAACAGCAAGGTAATGTCGGCGGCGGAATAACCAAACTTTTCCACCATGAGGAAGCCTGCGAACACAGTAAAGATCTGCCTACGCGCCCCACTCATAAAGGTGAGTGCGTAGTAGAGCCAATAGCGTTTTCGCAGCACTAACTTCTTGTTCTGCACCACCGTCGTTTGAAATTGAGGAAAAGCAAACGCCATGACCATCACCAACACAAAGCCAACCCCACCCGCCAGCAGATAGACCATCTGAAAACTCAGTTGCCAGACCTCAAGCAGTAGCCAAATCGCACCGTAAGTGACCAATGACGCCAATGCGCCAATCGAGACCAATTTACCCAGCATCTCCGGTGCTTCTTCTTTACTTAGCCACTGCAATGACAGCGATTGCTTCAACGTTTCGAAATAGTGGAAGCCTGTCGACATCAGTAACGTCGTCGCTAACAAGCCAAACAGTGAAGGAAAGAACCCCGTCAATGCTGTCCCCAACGTCAACATCGCCAGTGAGATCAGCATGAAGCGCTGTTCTCGTACAAACAGCAAAACAAACACAACCGTAAAAGCAAGAAAACCGGGGATTTCCCGAACACTTTGCAGCAAACCAATATCGGCACCATCAAACTGTGCCTTTTCAATCACAAAGTTATTGAGCAACGCCATCCAAGTAGAAAATGCGATAGGGACGATGATAGAAATGAGCAATAAGAAATTTTGCGGTGTTTGCCAGCGATGGCGATGTGCACGCATGGGCTATCCTTAGTTCTGCGTTAGGTTAGAGTATTGTTATGCCACCATCATACCCATGAGATGCACATCAAGAAACCATCGAGATGAAAAAGCAAAGGCTCAATACCACCTTCGTTGTATTGAGCCTTTGGTAACGATAACCCTTGAGAGTTACTGCGTTTTATCTAATTGCGCTAACAAGCTTTCAATCGCGACTTTCAGTTGGCGATCGTAATTTCTCGCAATGTCTTCTGGTGAGTTATAAACCAACACATCAGGCACCACTTCTTGATTTTCGAACCATCGACCTTGGTCATCTTTGAAGCCGAGCTGAGGAATGCCATAAACCAAACTTTGCTCTTGTTGAGGTTCCCACAACACCGCCGTTCCAGTACCCGGCACGCGTTCACCCACCAACTGACCAATCCCCTCACGCTGGTAGAAATATGGCACAATCGAGCCATCGGAGTAGCTAGCGGCGTTTGCTAGCATGATGCTCGGTTTTGCCCAGCGCCGCTCAGGGAATGTCGACAACTGGTAACCATCGCGCGTCACTTGAGCACTATGGCGCGTGCCGGAAAGGGTTTCCATCAGTTGATCATGCAAGTTCCCGCCCATGTTGTAGCGGATATCAATGATGACCCCTTCTTTGTCGTTGTACTCACCAAATAACTCATTTACTAAGGTTTCGTAGGATGCCGGTCCCATCTCGGGGATATGGATATAACCCAGTCTTCCTTGCGAGCGTTCTTCGGTCAGTGCTTTGCGCTGTTCAACCCACAGCTCGTAAGCCAACTGAGCCTCTTGTTCAAGCGACGTCGGCACCAGCAGCACATTTTGCGCGGCTTTATCACCCGGTTTGAGCACACTCAAACGAACACGTTTACCCGCTTTGTTATCCAGCAGTGGATAGATATCCATTTCCTGAGCCACCTCTATACCATCCACAGAGTAGATGATACTGCCCGCCTTGATCGGCGATTGGTAAATGTCCGCAGGACCACCAGGAATCACCGCTTTAACACGAACCCCTTTGCCACGGTATTGGTCATCGTAAAACAGCCCAAGTGACGCTGGCTCTGACCAAGTCGACTGATAGCGACCGTAACTTGCTCCGGTGTGTGACGCATTCAACTCACCAGACATTTCACTCAGTAACTCCGCAAAATCTTGGTAGTTATGAATCCCCGGCAGATAACGTTTATACGCCTCGCCATAGCCTTGCCAGTCCACGCCATGCATGCCTATGTCATAAAAGCGGGTATCTGTTTGACGCCAAGCGTGATCAAAGATGTATTCCACTTCCGCACGGAAATCATAATTGGCGTCTGCTTGGTAATCGACATAGTTGCCCTCACCACTTGGCAGATGCAACTCTTCAATACCGTGCGCACCGATAATCACCAAGGTTTCGATATCCGGCTCCATCTTCACCGCGGCAACATCTTCACTGCTGCGTGTAAACAGAACGTTCGTTTCCCCTGTTTGGGTATTGATGTCAGTAAACTCCACCTCATCACCAACCAAGTTTGCCACCAACAGGGATTGATTGTCCGGAGAAAGGTAGCTGAAAATTGGCGTCATGGAATACGGGGTAACCCGATAGGTACGATGCTTGAGCCCTTTGCTCTCCACCACGGTCTCTTGTGGGGCTTGCTCGCCAGGCTCTTCGCCAGAGTCCGCGGCGCGCTCCTCTTCGAGCCAACGTTGCTCATCGTCCTTCTTCCAATTGAAATCCGCTTCTTGGTTGAGAACCGTCAAATAGATGTCTGACTGCACCGCCCACTTGTCGATCTCTCTCAAACTATTTCGATCGGTGCTCCAATAAATCATCTGCCCGTCATGACTAAACTTCGGCTCACCCTCAATAAAACCGGTATTGGTAATTTGCAGTGGTTTTTCACTGCCATCCGCTTTTAGCAACACAATGTCAGCGTTGTAGGAGGCTCGATTACGGGTCACCAAGTATTGGCTATCTGGCGACCATTCGTAACTCAGATCCTGATCAACGTAGGAATAGAGTTGCGAAGAGTCCAACAGCACGTGATAGCTGTCATTTTTGATGTCATACACCTTGATCGAGTTGCTGTTTTCGCGATAGGCGATCTTGGTCCCATCTGGAGAATACAGCGGCTGAGTTTGATCAACTGCTTCATCCGAGAGCTGTTCTTCTACCACATCAAACGAAGTGGAAAAGCTTCTGCCCGTATCATTGATGTAGCTGTGGAAGACATCCCAATTGCCATTTCTCTCCGATGCATAAAGCAATGAAAGGCCATCATTTGAGAAAGAAAGATAGCGCTCTGCTTGCGGGGTCTTGGTCACGCGCTTAGTCGCCCCTGAGAGCAAAGAAACCACATAAACATCGCCTCTGGCGACTATGGCAACTTCTGGCGCCACCGGCGAAACCGCAATTTCAGTCGCTTCATGATTGAGGTTAACAAATCGCTTTCCTTTGCTAAGAAAGGATTGCCGAATAGTCACCTGTAATGGTTTAGCATCCGCTTCATCTTTGCCTTTAAACCAAATATCACCATCGTAGCCATAGGCGAGATCACCTTGCTGGCTAATCGATAAGAAACGCACGGGTAAAAATTCGTGTTGGGTTATCTGTACGGGTTCAGCCGACGGATCAGATAATACGCGCTGCCAAACATTGAAACTTCCTGAACGCTCAGACAAATAGTACATAGAGCGGCCATCTTCAGCCCACACCGCGTTACGGTCTTCACCACGATAATTGGTCAATTTTGTGTGCTTAGCCGTTTTAGGGTCAAAGCGCCAGATATCGCGCGCAGCATCGGAGACATCACGTTTACGCCACTCTTGCTCCATCGGTGACGGCAAATCGGTATAGAGATACTCGCCTGTTTGCCCATTAATCGACAAACTGCTGATTGGATTGGCAAGCAGCAGCTTTTCACGCCCTCCACTCACATCCACTGAATATATCTGCGCTGACGCGCTGCCCGCGAAGCCATTGTTCACGCTGCTCTCGATATCTCCGATCCGCGACGATCGAAAATAGATTTCTTGTCCATTCGGACTAAAAGCATAAGGGACATCTTTGCTAAAGTGATAAGTCAGTCGCTTTGCGTCTCCGCCGTTTGCGCTCACCAGAAAAACATCACCTGGCCCGAAGCGATCGGTCGTAAACGCAATGGATTCCCCGTCCGGTGACCAAATGGGATTTTCACTGTAACTGTCAGCAGAAGTGAGAGGAATGGCTTCTCCCCCTTTGCTTGCGATAAGCCAGATCTGCCCTGCGTAGGTAAACGCAATTCGTTGACCGTCTGGTGATAAAGCGATATCTCGCAACCAGGTAGGTTGAGAGTTTGTGGTCGTTGTCGCAACACTTTCTTGAGCTAAGCTCGGATTTGAAAGACTGGCCAGTAAGACCAATGCAATCGAGTTGGCAGTAAAACGTTGAATTCGCATCCGTTTTCCTTGCGTTATTGTAATAGGAATGAGTTTAAATGAATCAAACACTGTTTTTTATACAGGTTTTTGACGATAGATAACAGGGAAAAATTCCATCCAAAAATCAAATAGGACCAGTGAATAATTGAACATTAATACAGCATTCTCTAATGCACCTTTATCCATAAGGCTTTGATGGTTATTTACTATTATCATTTCTAACCTACTCAGTTTGTTAATAAAACTCTGGTTTTCATTAACAAATGCCGCTAGATTGATAAAACAACAACAAACAAGGAGAAATGCATGGAGATTACTATTCGCCCAACGTCAATTGAGGACGCCGAAGCACTCGTTGAGCTTTATTCTCAACCTAAGGCGCAACGTGAGACCCTGCAGCTCCCAAAACCGTCGGTGGCGATGTGGAAAGAAAGGCTAGTGAGCATACCGGCGGGTGTGTACAGCTATGTAGCACTCGTTGATGGAAAAGTGGTTGGCAATATTGGATTTCAGCACTCACAAAGGCCAAGAACCGCGCACTGCGCTTCATTTGGCATTGGCGTACACGATGATTTTCACGGCTTAGGCATTGGCAGCAAGTTGATCGAAACCGTCACGGAACTGGCTGACAACTGGCTCAATGTGAGAAGAATTCAGATCGAAGTGAATGTCGATAACGAAAAGGCGATTTCTCTTTATAAAAAGCATGGCTTTGTGATTGAAGGTGAAGCCGTCGATTCCTCGTTTCGCGAAGGGCGATTTATTAACACCTACTATATGGCAAGAATCAACCCAAATACCCAGTAGTTCACTTCAAATCGAGACAATTTAGCCCCAAGAAGCCAGCTTTCGCTGGCTTTTTCATGCTTTCAGATGATGCCACTCAGAGTGTCGTTCTAAATAATGATTAACATAGCTACAAACTGGGACGATCTTGTAGCCTTGTGCTTCGATAATGGGCAATACGGCCTCCATCATCAATTTACCATACCCTCCACCTCGCAGCTCTTCTGGAACACGAGTGGAAGTGATGGACATTACATCATCGTGTAGCTGATAGCGAACCGTTGCGTAGTACACCCCCTCTAAATGGACTTGAAAAAGCGCATTTTTCTCGTCATGAGTGACATGATTCACAGTTTCTCTCCTTATTTTTGCGTAATCAGCATTGAATCAATAACAACAGCTAAATAAAATCTTTAACTGAACATATACACTAAACTTATTAAGCTAGATTCGTTCAGTGTAGATGAACTTTGCGCTATGAATCCGCACAATTACAACGTTACAGGCCGTTTCATTAGGATAAGGAACAATGAATTTACCTATGGCTAAACTCCAAGGACGCAATCACGCATTAGCGCCAAATCATGCTCAGCGCTTAACGAGCACTTTCAACAGTACCGATGCGCTTGCAATGATTGAACATGGTAGTGAAATCACACTCAATGTAACGACGCCCGTTGGAACCAAATTTTTAACCACAAGCCTATTTGTTGGGTCACATTCTGGCAATGCCATGCTGGTTGAGATACCACAGATTTCTGAAGACGATCTTAAGTTTTACTTCCAAGAAGGCTTTTGGATAAACGTTAAAGCCCTTTCTCACCGAGGCGAAGGCGCCATCATCCATTTTCGTAGTCAACTGACTCACCGTTTAGGCGACCCATTCCCCGTTCTTGTACTCAGCGTGCCAAGCACCATGCAAGTGGCTCAGCTTCGCAAGGAGACGCGCTACGAGGTTAACCTCCCAGCGAAAGCTTACGTTAATGACTATAAGGTGGAATGTGAAATTCGCGATCTCTCCCGTGGCGGGTGTCGCTTTGTCACGGCGCCAATGAGCAGAACTTTCACTGTGGGTGATGAAGTGTCATTGGAGATTCTACTCGGGAAAGCAGGTGGACCAACCTTGGCACCACTGAAAGGAAAAGTCTGTAATTTACAGCGTTCAACGCATTACGCGCGTTACGGCGTCGAATTTGATGATTTCGGCAAGCACAATGCGAAAAGCTTACTTGGTCATTTGAAGTTTGACGGAACCAAGCTCAAGCTCAAACGTTAGGCGTGCCGATAAGTGACTTGTCGATAAAAGAAAACCGTCGCTAGGACGGTTTTCTTCGTTTTGACTGGTGATTACAGACGGAAGAAGCTCAATTGGGCTTTTTGTTTTTCCGCTAGATGAGAGAGTTCGTTACTCGCGCTGGCGCTTTGGCTGATACCCGCTACGTTTTGGTTCACCAGTTCAGACATGTTCACGACGTTGCGGTTGATGTCTTGTGTCACTTGTGATTGTTCTTCTGCTGCCGTTGCCACTTGTGCATTCGAATCATTGATGTTCGCGACAGCTTCAGTAATACCAACCAGAGCATCATTCGCTCGTTGAGTCAGTTCGTTGTTGCGCTCTAGCATGTTCAAGCTCTCTTGCATGCTGTCATTGGCTAGGCCAGATTGCAGTTGAAGCTGCTCAATGATCTCTTGAATTTCTTTGGTAGAATCTTGCGTACGAGCCGCCAACATACGTACTTCGTCTGCCACTACCGCAAAACCACGGCCAGATTCACCCGCACGGGCAGCTTCAATTGCCGCATTCAGTGCGAGCAGGTTGGTTTGTTCAGAAACGCCACGAATCACTTCAATCACATCGTTGATCTGCACGGATTGTTCTTTCAAGGTCAGTACCACGCGCGCAGCATCGTTCAGTGCTGATGACATCTGTTGGCTTGCTTCGGCACTCTCTTTAAAGATAGCCAAACCGGATTTTGCCAAACCGTCTGTCTCACGAGCGGTTGCATCTGCTGAAGTCGCGTTATCGCTAACGTTGTTCGCGGTACTTGCAAGCTCGTTCACTGCTGAAGCGACTTGTTCAATTTCCGCCAACTCTTGTTGCGCGTTTGCTTCAGATTGTGTCATGACAGCGGCAAGCTCTGTTGATGCTGATGCCACTTCTTCAGAAATACGGATCAGGTGTTCTACCGTGCTGTGCAACTGGCTCGCTGTGGTATTCACGTCTTTGCTGAGATGTGCAATTTCATTGTCGCCATCGACGTCTGCACGAACAGAAAGGTTACCTTGTGAGAGTTCACGCATCACCGCTTGTAACTTGATCACCGGTGTCACAATCATGCCAGAGAGAAACCATGCCACCAACAAGGAGAGCGCCAACACACCAAGGACCGTAATGGTTGCCATGTTTTGTACATGAACGTTATCACGGTTACTTTTCGCCATGGTTTCAGAAGCAACACGGTTGACTTTCTGTGACATAGTATTGATGGCATTCACCATGTCATCGCCCACTTTGCGGTAATCCGCGATAAAGCGGTTGTATTCTGCCGCCGAGACAGTGCCTTGATCATGGCGACCAAAGAAGCTCACCGCGCTGGTCGAATAGTCGATATAGTTGTTGATCGCTTTACGCACTTCAGCCGCTTCTGTGCGGAAGTCGCCCTGCTTCGCCATCTGATCCAAATCCAGATTGATCTCTTTGGCACCTTGCTTCAGTTGCGCTAGGAATGCATCGCGACGGTTCGCATCGTAAATGGCATAAACCGCGCTAATTCGCAACGGGTAAACCGCGTCGTCAATCTTTGCCAATGTGTCTTTGTAGAAAACCAGAGAATTGGTGTTATGAGTGATGACATCTTGCTCTGCTTGCAATTTGTCTTTGGTGATCCAAAGAGAAACCAGCAAAGCCAGTGCAGTCAACATAACAGGAACTAAAACTTGGGTTCGAACGGACAAGTTTTTTAGAGAAAATTGCATTTAACGCCTCAATCTATCAAATGTTCGCTTCCGTGCTCTGGGAACAAAGCCAAAAGTTGGAAAGACGAAATTCTAGATCTTGGTCACGTTTTTGTCTATATAAAATGCTAATAATTTCATAACGTTAACGCCATAAAAATGACAATCGCCAAATTTACGACCATATGAAAACAAGTGAAAAAATGTAGAAGAATATGTATTTACAACATCAATTAATTGGGTGCTCATATTCAATAATGACCTGATTACCTTCCACATACACGTTGCGGATCAACCCATCAACCGTGACCTTGTTTTGCAAAAAAATCGTCTGCGACGTCGAGAGGTCACGACGAGAAAGTGAAGGGATCACTTTGAAAGGTTGCACGTGTAGCTGCTCGCACAGTTGGTTGATAAAACCCAACGTCAGCGGCGTATCGCCACGTAGATAAGCAGAGAACTCGTGATGATTGAGGCCAAGACGTCGCGTCATTTCCATCTGCGTAATATGCATTTTTGCTTTTTGCGACATCCAGATATCGTAAAGCGCAATACGATCCTTCTCCGTAAATTCCATCACTTTTCCCCAATCATCCAATCTGAGTAGAAAACTCTCATGAATTAATAACTAAAGTGTTAGTTATAAGTCAAAAAACAGGCTGTTTTCTGCTTCAGAAACGGTACTTGTTGCACAAAACTCGATCATGTTCACACACATCAGCTATAGGCAAAGCCAATCATTGACCCGCAAATCACTTTTTCTCATCGCTTTTTTGGGTTATTCATCGATTTTCTGATACCTTTCGGGTTTTGATTCAAACGATGAGTTTTTCAATATGAATGATTGGATAATTGAGCTGCAACGAGCACTCTTTAGTAATCACAAGGATTGGTTCGGCAGCGTCCTGTTTATCACAGGTTGCAGCGCCATCGCATGGATCGTCTGGCGCGTCATCGCATCACGCTTGCATCAGTTGGCAGAGAAAACCCGACTTCACTGGGACGATCTTCTACTAGAAGCTTTTAGAACCCCTATCAGCACTTTTATCTGGCTATGGCCAGGAACCATCTCCCTTGGCATTATCGTCCAAAGCCAAACCGGACAAAGCTTAGCTTGGCTTGGCACCGCGAAACTCATCATGGTGATTTCACTGCTGGTTTGGATCGTCATGCGTTTTGTCAATCATGCAGAAGAGTATGTTTTAGCAGCTCAAAGCTACGATGAAACCACAGTGCAGGCCACTGCGAAGGTGGCGAGGTTATTTATTCTCACCATCGGCGCGCTGACCATGATGCAGGTGTTTGGTGTGAGCTTATCTGGTTTGTTAACCTTCGGTGGTGTGGGTGGTTTGATCGTCGGTTTAGCGGCCAAAGACCTTCTTTCAAACTTCTTTGGTGGTTTAATGATCTACTTTGACCGTCCATTCAAAGTGGGAGATTGGGTACGATCTCCGGATCGCCAAATTGAAGGCACCGTCGAGCGCATCGGTTGGCGAATGACCATTATTCGCACCTTTGATAAACGCCCTTTGTATGTACCCAATTCGGTGTTTAGCAATATTGTGGTGGAAAACCCTTCGCGCATGCTAAATCGCCGTATTTACGAAACCATTGGTGTGCGTTATGACGATTGCAATAAGCTACCTCAAATCATTGAGCAAGTGCGCGATATGCTGAAACATCACCCCGATATCGATGCCGATCAGACCTTGATCGTGAACTTTAACAGCTTTGGTTCTTCGTCACTTAACTTCTTCGTCTACACCTTCACCAAAACGGTGAACTGGGTTGAGTACCATGGAGTTAAGCAAGATGTACTGCTTAAAGTGATGGAGATTGTTCAAAAAAATGGGGCGGATATTGCGTTCCCGACTCAAACATTGAAGTTTGACCCCGTTCAAGCTGGACTGGTGGAATCCAACCGCTCTCAATCGGAGTAACGTTCACCTTAGAACAAAACGCAAATGCAAAAATCGAAGCCCGCGCTTGATGATTCAGCGCGGGCTTTTTTTAGATACGTGGGTGAATCACCAGTCAAAACGCCATCTTCAATCGTTACTCTTTGCTTAATACAACACGAGCATTAAGCGGCTGAACCGGACGGTTATTTTGGCCCATAGCCTGCATCAATACGTGTGTCTGAGTGGGCGACAGCTCGCTGGCTTCCTTAATCACAAACCAGCGAACACCCTCGCTACAAGGAGGCGTAGTGAGTGAACCGTTAAAGCGATAGTACTCGGCGTGCGCAGGAATCAAGTCGTTAACGTCAAACGCTTGGGCAAGTTTTACTGCCTCACCCGCTTTTGGCACTTTTGCAATCAACGAGTTCAACGCTTGGTTTTGGCTACCCGACTCAAACATCACAGCAACCACCGCCAAGTTGCCCGCTTTGTCTGCATGCACAAAGTGCGCCTCTAGCGGATATTGCTTACCTTGGACCAAGTTTTCAGATGGCGTATGGAAGTGAAATTGCTTCAGTTCAAAGCTTTTACCGTCAATATCCAGTACATTCTTGCCTGATAGGCTTCCCTGTAATGTGTGACCATTGTTACTTAGCGCAATCACTTGGCCTGAATAGTGTAAATCTAAGCCTTTGAGATCAGCTTGTGTTGGCTGACGGATATCAATCGGGCTTTGGTTTTTCCCTATCGCACACTCTTTGGCAATCTCTCCCCAGTGCTCTGGTCCATGTTTACCCTCATAACCCCATTCGGCGGCATGGCATCCCATCGCCGTTAGACCGGTTGCAAGCACTGCGGCTATCACTGTTTTTTTCATTTTCTTTCCTTGCTTTCGTTGTGTTTTATAGAACCGCGCCATGGTAATCACAAACGATCAGAATCGGGCAATGTGCAATCTTTGTTTGCTGTCGAGATTTGGAAGCAGACACAATCATGGTGTAATTGAGATGATGATTAATTGGTAAGCGAGTGAGTTCGATTCCATAAAATAAGCCGAGATTTCTCTCGGCTCATCGTGATCATGTTGCTTCTATCTGCGCGTTTTTACGCTATTTGTAGCCACCATACACAATTGGCGCATCAAGCGAGAGGCGGACTCGATTACGATGAATCGCCTCTGGTGGCAAACTAATAAAACCGTGCTCTGCAATGGTTTCCTGCCCCTCTTCGCCTAATGTTAAACCGACGAAATACTTCTCCGCATCGGTGAGGTAATGGCGATTCGGTGGCAAATTAAGGTAGAGATAATAGACGTTAGACAATGGGTAACGGCCAGACAAAATCGTCTCTTTGTTGAGGTCAAAACGCTCGCCATTGCGGTTGATGATATCAAGGCGGCGCACACCACTCTCAAGCTCTGCGTAGACGGTATAACCCATCAAGTTTTTGTCATCGGCGATCGCGTCGATAAGTTGCTCACGCTCAGGATAAAACTGGGTAAGCGAGCTTTGAGGCGATTCACACTCCACCAGCTTAGCGAAGTTCAGATGCTTAGCCAGTTCGTTTTCCACCGCCACAGGTTTGATGGTTTGATACTCTTCGCCAAGAATCTTATTCCACTGCATGAGTTCAGGTTGATCATGGCAACCGAAGATCAACTCCAATTCATCAATGGTAACCGCACCGATGGGGTTTTCTTGATTCACGACGATCGAAATAACATCAGAGGTAAAGAAAAGCTCCGTCGGGCGATAGCCATATTTGTGCTCAAACAAGGCGATTTCACTGTCGAGCCATTTGCGTGAACTGATACCCAGATGCGCTTGATTGTCGATCATTGCGCCTTGCACATCGGCACTTTTTCGCGCGGTGATATCGAGCTCTGCCGATTGGATTAAATCGTTAGCAACCGCCATCAATTCTTGTTCAACCAAAATACGCGAGCTTTCTTGTGCCCAAGCCCCCGCACTCAACGACAACCCAGCCAATGTAGCAATACAACCATTGATTAATTTCATTTTTGCTCCCTTCATGATTGCCACCCGTTATTGACGAACAGTGCGTTTGAGATTGGACGATTCTTGTTCTGAGGTGTAAATCGTCCATTTCGCTTCGGTTTTCATATCTGGCTGGGTGATCACCGCGATGGTGCGGCGTTTTCGGTCTTTGAGTTTCTCCGTCAACGCGGTCACTTGGGTAAATTCCTGCTCAGAAATACGCTCTGGTGCAATGCCGTTTTCGATTAACGCCTCTTTTAATACCGAGGTGCGCTTTTTCGCCAACACTTGGTTGTACTCATCGCTGCCTTCTGGGCTTGTGTCGCCGACCAGAATGACTTTTGCTTCTGTGCCTTGATTTAAAAGTGCCAGCAACTCATCAAACTCGCTCGACTGATCGAGACGAATGTGGGCATCGTCAAAATTGAAGTAAACGGTTTTGATGTCCACTTTTTGATAAATTGTCCAACGAGTACAACCTTTGCTGTCCACTTCTGCCCCCAATGGCGTGTCCGCACAAATGTCACGCTGGTTGATCACCCCATCTTTATCGCTATCGCGCAGATCATCGATTTGATGTCGAGTCATGGTGGTGTCCGGCATTTGTGCGCAAGCCGCAAGCAACACAGGCAACACTGCGCAGGCTAATAAATTCAGTCTCATATTATTTCTCCTTTGCCTGCCATTCTTGTGGATGTTCTACACGTAGCGCATAGGTAAGCAGCCCCATTGCATTTAGCAATCGATACGCAGACAAGGTGTGGTCATACTGCGCAGCCACGTAGTTTCTGCGGGCTAAGAACACTTCCACTTTCGCATCCAGCACATCCAGTAGGCTGCGTCTTCCAACCGTAAATTGTTGGATGTAGCCCTGCTCAGCCACTTTTGCAGAATCCACATTTTGTTGCAGCAGTTGTTTTTGCTTAGCCAACATATCGTAGGCGTGCCACGCCAATTCCGTTCCTTCTCTCACCTGACGTTCTGTGCGAATGCGAATCGCACGAGCTTGCTCCGCTCGCCATGCTGAAGACTCCACCCGCGCGTTGGTTGAACCGCCATTAAACAGATCGTAATCGAGAGTCAACATGATGCGCGCATCTTCATCACGCCCTTCCGCACCACCGATGTTCTCGTTTTTGTTGGCTTGCAGCTCCAGCTTGATCTCTGGGTAATAGCCACTTTTCTCACGCTTGATCTCTTTACGCGCCGCTTCAATATCTTGAATGGCTGCGCGAATTTCCGGATGATTGTCGACGGCTTGTTGCACCGCTACCTCACGACTGGGTGGCAGTAGCGCAAGATCAAAGACAGGATCCACCAACTCACGAGCAGGTTTGCCAACAAGACGAATAAACTGCGTTTCTAAATCATAAAGGTTGTTCTGCGCAGCTATCATGGACGATTTACTGGTCGCCACTCGCGCTGAAATCTGTGCCAAATCAGAATGGCTACTCAAGCCTTTGCCCGTTCTTTCCAGAATATCTTGATAGATCTCTTCATGTTCGCTGACATTACGCTCGGCAAGATCCAGCATGGTTTGCGCTTTGAGGTATTCTAAATAAACTTTCACCACATCCAAGGCAACGTTTTCCGCATCAGAGAATAATGCCAAGCGTTCAGATTCCGCTTCAAAGCTGAGACGATCGACATTGGCGGTGGTTTTCATGCCATCAAACAACAGCTGCGAAACTTTCACCCCAAGCTCACTGCGCGTGAGTCCACGATCATCGTCATCGATTTTTCGACCACTGTTGTAGTAGGTTTCCTCGTAACCAATCGCGCCGTAGAGCTTCACTTGTGGCAGATAAAAGCCCTCGGCTCCGTCCATATCTCGGATGACAGATTGATAGCGCGAGTACTGGGCAAGTACTTCTGGGCTGTAATCAATGGCTGCAGCCACCGACTCCTCCAGTGAGATTGCATGTGCATGTGGCAGCGCCAGTGCCCATGACACCATGAGTAATTTTGAACGCATTCCCTTTCCTTTTCTGTTTAAGGCTCTCTTAACGCCGTCTCTTTGGCTCTGAGAAGCGGCTTAAGCCAATAGCTCAATACGGTTTTCTCTCCCGACAATATGTCGACCATCGCCTGCATGCCGGGGATAATTCTAAAATTCTGTTGTGATGCGTCATCGGCCATCAATTCAATGTGAGCACGATAATACGGGTCACCTTCTTCGGTTTTGAGTGAGTCAGCACTCACATACACCACTTTGCCTTTCTGCCCACCATAGATAACGAAGTCATAAGCGGTAAATTTGACCGTGGCTTCTAAACCGACTTTGACATAAGCAATATCTTGTGGCGCAATTCTCGCTTCCACAATTAAGCGGCTATCGAGCGGCACCAACTCCATAATCGGTTCACCCGGGCGCACCACACCACCAATCGAGCGGATCAACACATCTTTTACCGTGCCATCCACCGGTGACAAAATTTCCGTGCGACGCAATTGATCGGCTATCGCCGATTGGCTTTCCTGTAAACGCGCGAGCTCAGCCACCACTTCATTCAACTGACCACGCGCTTTGGTGCGAAAATCGAGCGCAATGCCGCGATAATCCGCAATCGACTCGGAATAAGCCGCTTTTTGTTTCTGTGCCAGCACTTTTGCACTAGAAATATCGCCTTGCAGCTTGACGTAGTCGCGCTTGAGTTTAAGCAGCTCCACTTCGGCCACTGCCCCTGTTTTCACGACATCTTCAAGCATGTTGAGCTCTTTCTGCACAATCGCCATGCTGTTTTCCAAGGTGCGAATGCTGTTTAACGTATCTTGATAGGCTTGAGACTGCTGCTCAATGCGCAAGGCGGATTCTTCCAGTTCCGAGTCCAACTGTTCCAAACGTTGATGGTAATTTTCTCGCGCATTAAATTCGGCGCGAGTGACTTCATCTTGCCCACTTGGGTAAGGTTGCTTGGCAATGCGCACTTGTTGCTGCCAATCCGTGGATCGACCGTCAACCACGATGCTTTGCAGCTCGAGCTCCAAACGCTTTTTCTGCGCGAGCAAAGTTTGCAATTGCTGATCCGACTCTTGGTAAGAAGCGCGAAAACGGGTGTCATCGAGAACCATCAAAGGCTGCCCTTTCACCACTTGTTCCCCTTGCGACACCAACACTTGCTTTATGATGCCGCCTTCTAAACTCTGTATGGTTTGAATCGACAAGCTTGGCACTACTTTGCCGTCGCCAACCACCACCTCATCTAAGGTCGCCCATGAGGCCCAAACCACTATCGCCATCACCAACGCAGCGCAGAGCCAAATGAGACGACGAGAACGGTAAGCAATGCGGTTATTCGACCACATGATCTGACTGCTCATGATTGCCCTCCTTTGACCACGCTCACTGATTTCACTCGGCTGCGCACTCTCGCAGAACCTTGCTGTGTGAAGATCTCATGCGGTGTGCCTTGCGCCACCAATTTACCTTTATCGAGCACCAAAATACGATCGCAAAGGGTAAGAAAACTCTGCTTATGTGAACTAATGACCAAGGTTTTGTTCGCTGGCAAACGTTGTAAAGCGTGGAAAAAACGCTCTTCTGCCGCTTTGTCTAACGCACTGGTGGGTTCGTCCAAAAGCAGCATCGCAGGGTCGCGATAGATCGCGCGAGCGATCGCCACTGCCTGACGCTGTCCTCCAGAGAGAAAACGCCCCAGCTCACCCACCTGAGTTTCCAAGCCATTCGCTAAGCGAGGCATGTAATCATTGAGGCCAGAGAGCATCACCGCGTTAAGTAATCTTTGCTCATCAATGCTTTGGTCACCAAAGGTGATGTTTTCGTAGATGGTGCCATAAATCAGCCCTGGGTTTTGACCAACCCAGCCAATCCCAGCACGAATAACACTGGGCGGCCATAACTGCGCATCAATGGTTTCGTAGTACATTTGCCCAGCGGTTGGCAGCAACTGACGAGCAAGCAACGCCATTAAGGTGGACTTCCCAGAGCCAGCATTGCCGATAACACCAATTTTCTCTCCCGCTTTGATATCCAATGAGATCGCTTCCAACGCGTGGATCTGCATCTCTGAGTAGGCGAAGCTGACGTTTCGCAAAGCAACATTACCGTGGAACTCGCCTCTGTCCATCACTTGATGTGACGTGGATTCTTGAGGCGTGGCCATGATCTGGTTGAGCCCTTCCATTGCGGTCTGCGTCTGCTGGTAACGCAGCATCAGCATAGAAAGCTGGTTGATCGAAGAGGCAGCGCGCCCACTGAGCATCACTATGGCAATCAAGCCTCCCATGCTCAATCGCCCTTCGGCAATCTGATACACACCGAAAATGATCAAGGCGATCGTCACCACTTGCTGACTCGACATAATGGAGTGAGAAACAATGTTGGAATAAAAACGCGAACGGGTTTGCCATTCCGACAACGCAGAAACCGTCTGTTCCCAGCGTTTTTGTGTCATCCCTTCTGCATTGTTTTGCTTGATATCCGTTAACGCTGACAGGCTATCGTAGACATGGGCTTGGCGTTGCGTAGAAAGGCGCGCCGATTCGGTAAAGGTTTGTGCAAGGCGACCTTTCATCACAAAACTGAGCAGCAATAACGCGGCCATGACCGCCAGCGGGATCAACATCATCGCGCCGCCTAACCAGCCAATCAGCAGGAGGAAGAACAGCGTAAACGGCAGATCGACTAAAGTAACCAGTGACACTGAGGTGAGGAAATCTTTTACGCTATCGAAATCTTGCAACTGGCGGGCAAATGCGCCCACCGATTGAGGTCGCTGCTCAAGGCGCATCCCCAGTACTTTTTGGAATAATTGCGCTGACAGTTTGTTTTCAACATAGCGCCCCGCCATATCGGTCACCGAGCTGCGCGCTTCTCGTAATACCCAATCAAACACCACGACGATGAGGACACCGACAGAAAGCACCCAAAGAGTATGGAAGGCTTGATTCGGCACCACGCGGTCGTACACATTCATGGTAAACAGTGGCACGACCATCGCCAGCAAGTTAATGACAAACGAAGCCAGTAAGAGATCGCGATACCAAGGACGCACTTCCATCAGCACTTGGCGAAACCAATGAACGGGCTTTTCTTCAATCAAACTCTCAACACGGCCATCAGCAGCAACCTGTGTCGAAAGCTGCCATACCCCCTCTTTCACTTGCGTTTTCAACTCATCCAAGCTCAAGGTCAGGTCACTATTGGCCTGATGCGGCGATAAACAGCGGTATCGCTCGCCTTCTCGCCCCAAAATCAGCAGCGGGCTACCTTGCTTCCCCACGGCTAAACAGGGGAAAGTGGCCTGTTCCAGCAACGACAAGCTGGTGAGGCCGACCTCTAGCTGCGCTTGCTCTGCCGCTCGTTGAAACAAGGCTTCACTCAATTGGCCATTTTCAAGGGGCAGACCATTGACCACCTTCAGGGCGTGACAACGAATACCAAAATGTTGGCATGCCCAAAGAATGGCCGTTAACCAGTGATCTTGTCTCTCTTCCACGATTGTGTTCATACCACTCCCAACTACTGAACAATCAGATTTTGATCATCGATCATTTGCTGAAGGATTTGTGCTTCGGTCAGCCCTGCGCCGTAATAATCCTCAAGATTCAGGTCTGTCAGCACGATGGTTTGCACCGCATTCACACCATCAGTCTTGATGTTGATATGCAGATCCGTACCGGTTTGCACTAGGTCGACAAATGGATCCGCACTCGCACCATCACTCACACCCAAACCAGACAAAATCGCACTAAGATCAATGGTGTCGCTGTTGGCAGACATATCAAACCCTGCGATGGTATCGACCGTCGCATCTCCCACTGAACCTAAACTGTCTGAGTTGAAGACAAACAGATCATCGCCACTGGTGGCGGTTAAGCTGCTGTCCCCTATCGCCAATAGCTGCACATCCAACACCTGGCTGAGTCCTGTCGCTGTCTGGCCGCCCAGCTGCGCACTTGGCGTCAGTGTGAGGGTGAAACTCTCGGCGCCGGTGTAGCCGGAGACAATACTGAGGTTGGCCACATCATTAACCGGAACGAGCCATTCGCCAGACTCTTTGCTGCCAGCCGACAGGAGCAAACCATCGGGTAATCCCGAAATGGTCAGATACCCTTCTTCTCCATCGGCAGGATTAACCATACTCATATCCAGATTGAGTGAAATCGACCCGCTCGCTTCAGCCACGATGGTGACGTAATCCAGCGTCAAAATGGGCTCATCGGGTACCGGAGCTAGCTCAACGACAATGCTTTGTGTTTGCGCCTCACCCAAATCTGTCGCAAGAGAGCCCAACACAATACTCTTGTCAAAAGTTTGCGCTGTCATGGTCAAGTTGAGGGTGCCAAAGGCATCCCCTGAGTAGAGTTGGATATTACCGACCTCACTGGCTCGAACAATCACTCTCGCCACCCAACTACCATCACCGTGCTGATTGAATGACGCTTCATGGCCATCAACAATGATCTTATCCAGCCCGCTCAACGCAGAAGGATCGGAAGTCAATTCAGCATGCAAGGTCAGTACAATAAACTCATCGCTATTGGTTTCATTGCTGCTGATGGTCACTGGGATAGAAAGCGCTTCTCCTTCCATGCCAGTGTATTGACTATCCAATCCAAAGAACTGTACATCATCACCCACTGGCAAAACGCCCACTGTCATCGAGCCAGAGGTGTGGACAATATCGGTGGTACCGATCTCTTGCGTGATTGCGTTGATGGTGAGTGGAATATCACCGCTGAAATCCAATGGTGGGAGAATATAAAGATCGGCAAGTCTGCTTGGATCAAGTTGCCACTCACTGGTGGGCATGCCATCGAAACTGCCACCATCGGCTCCATTATTTGGCAGCAGTTCATAACTTGCACCCACTTTGTAAACCAGCACAGCCCCATCCGGTACGCCTTTGATCATGACGGATAGTGTTTCGGAACCATCTTGGTCAATGAGGCTAACATCAAGGCCGGACAACGCAATGTAACTGTCCTCATCCCCCCGTACGTTGCTTGCGTTAATGTTGGCGGCATCGGTCACCGGATCAATATGAATGGTGATGATGGAAACTTTGTCTTGCGTATCGGTTTGCGCGACACAATCCGCAGCATCGGTAATATTGGCATGCACTTCCAAGCGAATATCACCACTGTAATGCGCCGGAGGGACAAGGCTGATATCGCCAAGTCGAGCCGCATCGTTAATGGTGTACGTGCCATCACCGTTGTCGGTGAGCAGTCCAGTATCTGCCGGAGTTTCCACTAACGTGACGCCACTTGGCACTTTGATCATCAGGCTATTGATGGTCTCTTTACCCGTTGCGCTGTTACCCTCACCACTGATCGTTTGTCCCGCCTCAACACTGTCACCGAGTGTCAGGCTCAAATTCAGATCCGTCACGCCATCTTCATCCATGGCAGTGACCGACGAGACCAGCATATCATCAACAATGGGTAGAATTTCGATATCAATGGCTTGCGTAGTAGTGACACTGTCACCATTGCAACCAGAGGTTTCTTTGATGTTCACTTCGAGAGAAAGGCAACCCGAAAAGTCCTCATCCAAACCGGTGATTTTTAAGCTCGCCATTGCTTCGGGCGGAATAACAAAACCGACGATGTTCCCCGCGTTGTCATACTCAATAGTGACCCCTTCTCCCTCAATCATCACGCCGTCTGGCAGTTTATCAGCGCTAATAAAGAATGAGAGTTCGTTATTAGGATCACTGCCAATATTGCCATCGAGCAAACCCGATAAGTCGAGGTCTTCTCCTTCGTTGAACTGCAGAGCGTCATCACCCGGAGTCAGATCGCCAGGGGGACCAACGGGCTCACAGCTGCCACCCCCGTCGTCATGCCCAGTAAATTGCACTCGGATCGGTGCGTCGATAAAGCGGGCATCCTCCCCATCAATCACACGCACTGAGACCACTAAATTAATGATCTCGGTATTTTGTGTCGACGAAATCGTCGCATCCTTGAGGATCAGCGCCGCCAACTCGCGCACGCTATCACTGGTTAGGCCGTGCGCAGGGATCACCCAGTTTCCTTCACCGTCTTGAGTGGCACCATTCGGATGGTCGACAATCAAGGTTAAGCCTGTCGGCACTTTGATGACGATATAATCAAGATACTCAGAGCCATCCACGTCCATATCAACAAAACGCACCGCGTATGTGAGATCGACTGCTCCCCCCTCACTGTTGACGAGCACCCGCGGATTGCCTTCTAATCGCGTATCGAGTTCAACGCGGGCATCAAAATTCACGGCGATGGTGGCATCAACATATTTCTGATCAATGGCGCCTGTACCAGAGGTATCCTGCACCAAATAAGTCACTGGGATATCGAGCGTACCGCTGAAATCCATCGGTCCTTTAGCCGTTAAACGACCGCTGTTTAACAACGATTCCAGATCGGGGAAAAGAGAGTCGGTCAAGCTCGCGACATCTAATCCACCCGTAGGAATCGTTATTTCAACGCCATCAAAATAGAGCGTGATTCCCTGCTCTGGTGCGTTAATCACATAACCGATGACTTCTTCACTGCCGTCGTTATCTGCACCTAATGATGGCCAAAGTGAAAGAGGAACTCGATTGTCTTCCACACCTAACGAACTGATGATGCTGCCTGAGTTTTGATCCACTTGCGGCTTGATTTCGATATCTACCGTCATCGGGAACTCGCCGGAGTCACCATCTGGCTCAGTGGAGATCACTTTAAGAGAGAGTTGCAGTTGACCACTGTAATCCTCAGGGACTTTGAGATACAAGTTAGCCAAATCGCTATTGGTCACTTGATAAATGATCCCTGTGGTTGGGTCTTCACCCGAGATCGGCAAACTCACTGGCTGCCCTGAAGCATCCACTAGCATCACGCCATCAGGAATACCCGTGATCAAAATGTTGATCACTTCGGAACCATCGTCATCTGACGTGATGAGTTCAAAATCCAACGGGATCAATTGATCTTCAATGAAATCGGTTTGATTGCTGATCACTTTGCTTTCGGCATCATAACCCCAATGTCCAGCACCGCCATCGATCGCGAGTGGTTCATCGACAACCCCGGTTAAACGGATAGTGATGGTTTCCGTACTGCTGTTGGCGGTTGGTGTCACTGGGACCAAACCATCCACCGTTGACTCCAGCGAAACGGCGGTCACTTTCACGGTCAAGGTTTCAGTCACCGAGCTGATGTCTTCTTTCGGAATCAAATAGATGTGGCCAGCCACCAGCTCAGCATCCGAGAACCAATAAGTGCCATCTTCCAAGCGAAGCGAACTGCCCCCTTCGACACTCCAACCCTCTGCCACTTCAAGTTTGTAGTAGAGCGTTTCAGAACCATCGCTATCGGTGAGATGCCCTTTAATCGCATCGTGGAGGTTCAACGGCTGATCTTCTAAGCCCGCAATGTTTTTCACGGACAGTGATGGCGTATCGGCATCCGGGCGCACATTGATGGTCACTTGCTGGGAAGCGACTGCCGTTTGATCGCTTGGACTGGCAAAGCTACTACCCGCTTCCGTTGCTACTGCGGTGACCGTAAAGGTGAACTGTCCAGAAATATTGGTATCGGATCGAATCGTCATGCGATTCAATTCTTCTTCGCTGTAAGCGATGGTTTCGTTGACTTGGCTGCCATCGAGCCAAACGGTAATTCCCGCAGGAATGCCGGAGATCAGATAGCTGAGGCTCTCTGAGCTGTCGCTGTCGACAAGATCGGCGTTCAACGTCAGCGATAATGGCTCTGAAGCGTCTTCAACAAGGGTATAGTCATACTGTGAATCGGCTTGCCATGTAGGTACATCCGCAACGGGGAACACATTGACATTAATGGTATCCGCCAAGGTTTCACTGCCTGTGGTACTGGCGATGATCGCGCTGACCGCCAAAACGATCGTAGCGGTATTGCTGGCTAAATGCGTGGCAGGTTGATAGGTCAGTGCGCCTGACACCGTCACTTGGTTGCCAATCATCAGCAGCTGACTACCCGAGAGAATGACTTTGCCACCCACGGCATTGAGCGCGACACCATCAAGGTATAAGGTGCCTCCTTGCAGAGAATTGGCATCAATCTCTATCGAGTCCACCGTTTCCCCTTGATCGCGGTCGCCCAGTGCCACCACGATGGACAGTGTCCCTTGCTCATCTTCACGCATTTCCACATCATCAACACGTAAGATGCCGGCTGTGTCATCCAAGACCAGCGTTGCGGTGCTGGTCACTTGGTCGCCGTCCCCATCGATAACCACATAGCTTAACGTGTCAGAAATCGCAGGAACCGTGGTCACATTTGGGTTGGTGGTTAGTTCAAATGTGCCATCTTGATGCACAACCAGTGAGCCGTACACCTCACTTGGCACATTCGGGTTAACGAGTTGGATAGTCACTGGCGTGCCATCCGCCGAGAGTGGATAAGTTGTACCGCGATACGTCACGCTGCTGATTTCAGCACCATCGGCACCCATCACCGACTCAGGCAGCAAGTTCGTGGTGTAACTGTCTCCTTCCACCAGCTCGACACTGGTGTTCTGCGCAATGGGCACATCATCCGTCACCGTCACGGTTAAAGTTTCAGTGGAGGAGATGTCGCCATCGGCATCGATAACCCACATATCAAAAGGCAGATCAAGTAAGTTGGTACCATTGCCATCAGGGTGATCCAGCGCACCAGAAAGGACAAAATCGACTTTGCCGTTGTTGTTCGGGCGAATTTTGAACACCACTTCGCCATCATTGCTTTTTGCCACAAACCAGCCATTGCTGTTTTGCGCATACAGGGTTATCGCTAAACCGCCACTGGTAAAGCCTTGGGCGTTGAACGCGGCGATGTCGATCTGAATATCAGCCACATCATCACTACCGCCATCGACATTCAGTACATGCGTGACGGTCTCGCTGCCCGATGCGATGCCATCATCATCCGTAATGCCGTGCTCGTCTACCACCACTTGACCAGCGATACTTAATGTTGGCGTTTCGCCATCAAAGATGATCAAGGTGCTATTGCTGGTCACGGACGTGCCGTCGGTATCCGTCGCGGTGACGGGTAATGCAACACTCAATTGTTTATCGTTAGTCAGTTTACTGTGATCAACGGGCAAATAGAGATGCACCGACAGGGTAACCTGATTGGTGCTATCTGGCGCAAAGTTTACGCCATCCGGCAACTGCACAGAGAATACCGCCGTGCCATCACTGAGAATGGCATCATAACTGCCGTCACCGTTCACACGCCAAACCAACGCCTCACCATTATGGGTAAGCGCATTGTTGTTGCGATCCACCACCGCTTGGCCATTACTCACTGACAAGGTCACCGCAACGATTGGGTCGGTGTCCGCCGATACCACCAGATTGACACTTGCTTCACTGGTAATGCCCGCGGGAATCAAGTTGTCTTTCGGCAGCTCAGTCACCACTAAAGTTGCCGACGTCAGCTCACCTTGATGCCCGTCTTGGATTTCGATGTCTAAAGGCAAGCGCTGTATATCGCCATCGGTATCGCGTATGGTGATCACGAGAGGAATCGCGTCAATTTCATCCTCATCGTGCTGATCTAACGCTCGATAAAGAATGAAATCGTAGTTAATCAGTGAGTTGTTTTCTGCATTTGGCTCTTGAATATGCACTTCAAACACCAAGTGGTTCAGATCCCCGACATAGGCTTGAATCGTGTTGCCATCTGGAGAAACCACGTACGAAATCTCTTCCCCACCACTGGTTAGAGTGGGCTGCCCAGCCAGTTCAAAATAGAGCGAGCCAATAGGATCGCTTCCCACCACGACATTGACTGAACCACTGTCACTGATACTCGATTGAGTCAGCAACCCTTCTTCGTTTAAGAACACACCATCTGCATTTGATAACGTAGGATTGGTGCCATCTTCAATTCGCCAAACAAAATCTCCAGAGATCAGCGCCGTACCATCACTGTCGGTGCCTGTGATGGTGACAGGTAAACGAGTGACATCATCACCGTTGTACTGGTTAATTGGCCGATTCAAAGTAAGAGTGAGTGACGCGTTCACATCACTACCACTGATCGCCGCGTCACTGAGGGTGAGCGTAAAGATAACATCGCCATTGTGTGCTGTGGCACTGATCGTTTTACCATCCGAACTTAACTGATAGCTCAGCGTCAATAAACTCTCACCACTGGTCAAATTAAGGGATTCAAAGTCCGCTAAAGCCTTTTCATCAAAACGCAAAGAGTTGGCATCGGGATTATCTGAGCCACCAGTCACCGTGATGCTTGTTGTCACCACTTGTGCCCCATCGCTGATCAGATTTTCTGTCAGGTTTTGGCTGCCTGGTTCAATTCGCCCAGCCTCACCATCGTGAATATCGATCACCACATTCGCGGAGTCGTAATCGTAGTTTTTGTCCCCTGCGATGTAGGAAAACGTCACTTGCTGGCTTTGGCTATGGTCGAGATCTCGACTGACCGCCATGGTCCAACGACCGTCGGAATAGATGGTGAGGATTCCCTCTGGTAGCACTAAGCTCAGTGGTGCGCTTTGCGAAACCACATGCGTTTCGCCATTAATGAAAATGCTCTTCACCAACAGTGGCGCATCAAGATCAAAATCGTTGGTGAGCAGATTACCAAACTCATTGTGCCCTTCCGTTGTCAGGTAGTGGTCATCAAAGGAGATCGGTTGAGAGTCGAGTACGACGATGGAAACAGGCGCCACGACGGTTTCACTGGTGCCATCGGTATCCGTTTGTGTGGCCTGGATAAGCAAAGAGGTATGGGTAGAATCAAGATCGCGAATTTCATCGAGCGGCTTTTTCAGGCTGATCTTCACTTGGTCATCCACTATCTCCGCCGTCAGTACCTGTGCCCCATCAGTTCGCGTAGCCGTTAAGCTCAACCCGTCTGTCGAAATGGCGATCGTGATAGCTTGCCCCTGCGAAGTCAGCTCGGTGAAGGCACTTTGGTCAGCGTGGAAAGCAAAATCACCAAACTGGATGTTGAGATCAACCGTCGCATTTTGCTGTCCAAGGAGACCAACGAGCGCTTCGATGAACACCGCACCAGCTGGGTAGATCACCGTCGGCATGGTGTCCGTTGCTGGGTTACCCGCTAAATCTGTTACGTCTGCTTGAATTTGCCACTCTGCATTTTGATCCAACGAAGCAATGTCAACACCGTTGATCGTCCATGAGCCTGAAACATCAACAAGTGTGGTGTAAGTCAGCGTATTTGTTCCGTCTGTAATCGTCACCGTTACGGTTTGATTTTCTTCCGCGCTGGTCGTGCCCTGAAGGGTTGTCAAGCTGCCCGAACGAAAATCCACCACGCTCAAACCATCGAGCGTATCGATATCTATTTGTGGTGGCAAAGTATCAATCACATGCAGCGAATCACTGGCCGTTGCCACATTGCCCGCCACATCACTGACCGACGCCGTCACCACAATCGGCCCATCAGCAAGACTAGAGAGATCCGCATCGGCGACTTCCCAGCGTCCGTTGACCACCGTGGTGCTAAACGTCAGCACTTTGCCCGCTTGATCCGTCACCGTGACGGAAACCGTTTGACCCTCTTCGACAAAAAAGACTCGGCCAAACAGATCGGTGGCGGTCACTTCAGTCGCATTAAGCAGCGCATCACTGCCTGAGGCCACATTCACGCTGATCACTGCGCGCGTGTCTTTGACAATGGTATCGGTGTCCACGGTGGGATTGCCAGCGACGTCAATCGTCTGCGTATTGACGATGAGCTCACCCTCAGCAAGCGCAGAGAGATCTTCGCTGATTGACCAACTGTTGCCGCTCACTGTGGTTGTGAAGGTTAAGCGATGACCAAGATGATCAATCACTTCAATGTCAATGCGCTGGCCATCTTCCACATTGCTCACGGTCCCAGCGATACCACTGGTGGTGATTTCGGCCTTGTTGAAGAATTCATCACCATTGCCTTGGAAATCGGTGCTGATCTCCGCCAAGGTGTCTTTGATCGTGGAATCACTCGCCGACACGGAATGGCCATAGACGTCGTGAATTTCCGCTTCCACCGTCAGTGGCCCTTCCGCCAATGAGCTAAGATCAACCGGGCTCACTTGATAGGCGTTATCGGAAACGCGTGTGGTAAAGGTCAGCACCTTGCCATCTACATCCGTGACGGTAATGGTGACGAGGCGTAAATTCTCGACATCCACCGTGTTACCGTGAATACGCACTGCGGGCACTTCAAACTGGTTTTCGTAGCCATTGCCACCATCGTCAATCACCACAGTAATCTCTGCACTATCAACCAGCGGAGGAAAGACAATCGCATCTTCAATCACAATGGGCAGTGGCGTTAGTACCGTTTCAGTGGTGCCATCGGCATCGGTTTGCGTTCCTGCAATCATCAGGTCCGTGAGTAGGCGCTGCGAGTCGCCGTGATCCACTGGCAGGAACAGTTGCAACTGAACTTGAGCATTCGAGGCAATATGCGCCGTCAGTAAAATTTCGCCATCGGCACGGGTGGCGGTTAAGGTCTGCCCATCGGCTGACAGCGTGGTCGTGATGCTTTGACCAAACGAAGTCAGACTTTCTAGATCCGTTTGCACGTCATGGAAACGAAATTGTGCTTGTTCCACATTGATATCGGATGTTGCACCGCTGCTGCCAATCGCCACCGTCAAATCTTCATACACGGTCACCACATCAGGGAAGGTGAGCGTCGGCATATCATCCACCGCGCTGTTTCCTGCAGCATCGGTCACCGTGGCGGTGAGTGTCCATGTCGCGCGGTTGTTCAAGTCGCTCACATCAATGGCTGCAAATTGCCAGTTTCCCGCGGCATCCACGCTGGTAGTGACACTGATGCTTTGAGTGCCATCGCTGATGGTCACCACCACGGGTTGACCGGCTTCGGCCCCTGTAGTGGTGCCTTGCAACGCAGTGCTGGTACCTAATTTAAACTGCAAAATGTTGAGGCCATCGAGCGTATCTATGTCAATGGTTGGAGCCGTGGTGTCTACCGTCGCGCTATCGGTTGCCGTTGCTGGGTTGCCTGCGACATCGACGGTCGAGACGGTGGCGGAGATCTCGCCATCCACAAAGCCAGAAAGATCGAGATTCTCGATCGCCCATGCCCCTCCAACAATCGCGGTTTGCAGTGTCATGGTGTTGCCTGCGGAGTCCGACAGCACCACATTCACGCTTTGGCCATCTTCAATGTGACTGACCAAACCGCCAACTTTTACCAAAGTCAACTCTTCTGGATTCAATAAGTCGTCGTCACCACTTTCAATTTCAACCGTAATGGACGCTTGAGTATCTTTCACTATGGTGTTCTGTGAGGTGGTAGGGTTGCCCGCGACATCAAGGGTTTGAGCGTGTACCGTCAGCTCACCATCACTTAACGTGCTTAAATCAACCTCCAGGGACCATTGCTCGCCCGATACCACAGTGGTAAAAGTCAGTCGTCCGCCTTGCCCATCGATGATTTCAACGTTGATGGTTTGTCCATCTTCAACATTGGCCACGTGGCCATTGAGCATGGTGGTAGCCACTTCGAACTGATTTAAAAATGCATCCCCTTGGCCATCAAAGGCGACATCCATTTCTGCCAAGGTGTCTTTGATGGTGGCGTCGTTGGCGGTGATGACGTTGCCATAGGCATCATGAATTTCTGCCTCGACCGTGAGCGACCCTTCAGCAAGCGAGCTCAAATCGACAGGGAAAAACTGATATTGGTTGTTCTCAACTCGGGTGGTGAAAGTCAGTGTCGCGCCCAACGAATCGGTCACGGTAATGGTGACTAAACGCAAATCTTGAACATCCACCGTATTGCCGTGTATCCGCGTGCCTGGTACTTCGAGAGCATTTTCGTAGCCATCGCCGCCATCGTCGATAGTAACCGTCAACGACGCGCTATCCACCAAGGGTGGGAAGACAATCGCATCCTCAATCACAATCGGTAACGGTGCAATCACTGTTTCTGTGGTGCCGTCGGCGTCCGTTTGGGTGCCTTCCAACAAAATTTGCGTCAGCAAGCGTTGCGCTTCACCATGGTCAACGGGCAAAAAGAGGGACAACTTAACTTGGCTATTGGTTTCAATCGCGGCGGTTAATACTGTTGCCCCATCGCCACGGATAAGGCTCAAGGATAGACCATCGGTTGAAATCACCACTGACACGGATTGACCAAGAGAGGTAAGTGCGGCGAGATCGGACTGCGTGTCGTGGAAAGTAAACTGGGCATTATCGATATTGATGTCCGACAACGCCTCGCTGCTGTCGAGAATCACCGCTACGTCTTCCCACAACGCGACGGTGTCTGGAATATCCAGTGTTGGCGTCTCATCGCTGGCGCTATTGCCGGCGGCATCGGTCACCGTAGCAGTTAAGGTCCAACTTTTCGCAGCATCGAGCGCACTGACATCGATGGACGAAAACGACCACAAGCCAGACGCATCCACCGTTGTGGTCACCGAGATGGTCTGAGTGCCGTCGCTGATGGTCACCACAACTGGCTGTCCGGGTGCTGCCTTGCAGTGCGGTTTCCGTACCTTGCTTAAATTGAACAATCCCAAGGCCGGTTAAGGTATCAATGTCGATGGTGGGCGCCGTGGTATCCACGAACACCGTATCTTCTGCTGTGGCAGGGTTACCCGCCACATCGATGGTACTGGCGGTGGCGTGGATTTCGCCATCCGTAAGAGAGGAAAGGTCGAGATCTGTGAGTGACCACGCGCCCGATACGACTACGGTGGTAAACGCTAACTTCGCCCCAGAGGCATCCGTCACCACCACTTGCACCGCTTGGCCATCTTCAACATGGCTGACAACGCCAGAAAGCGTCACAGAACTCAGTTCGGTCGGATTCAGCGCCTCGTCCTCGCCACTGTCGATGGCGATGGTAATCGCTGCTTGCGTATCTTTTATGATGGTATCACTCGCGGTGGTGACATTACCGGCAACGTCGATGGTCTCCGTATTAAGCGTCAACTCGCCATCCACCAGCGACGAAAGATCAGCCTCGATTGTCCACGTATTGCCCGCAACAAGAGTCGAAAACGTTAAGGTGTTCCCTAGAACATCGATCACCTCGATATCAATGCGCTGACCATCTTCTACCTCGGTGACTCGTCCTGTCAGTACGGTTTTGCTCACTTCAAACTGATTGAGAAACGCATCGCCATTGCCTTCAAACTCCGCGGTGATGTCTGCCAAGGTATCCTTGATGGTGCTATCTGAGGCTTGAATGGTCTTGCCATAGACATCGTCGATATGAGCCTCTACGCTTAACGGCCCTTCGGCTAAGCCTGTCAAGTCAACTGGCGAGATTTGGTAACGGTTGTTTTCTACTCGAGTGGTGAAAGTCAGCGTATTGCCATCCACATCGGTCACAGTGATCGTCACTAATCGGAGATTTTCCACATCGGTGGTGGTGCCATGAATGACGACGGCGGGGACTTCTTGCGCATTCTCGTAGCCATCGCCACCGTCATCGATGGTGACGGTGATCGCCGCGCTGTCAACCAGTGGAGGAAACACAATCGCATCGCCAATCACCACCGCCACCGGCGCAACCACCGTTTCGCTTGTACCATCACTGTCGGTTTGCGTGCCTTGAATCATCAGCTCCGTCAGTAAACGTTGGGTGTCACCGTGATCGACCGGCAAAAAGAGTTGAATTTTGACTTCTTGATTGTTGAGAATTTGGGCCGACAACACCACTTGACCATCGGCTCGCAGCGCCGAAAGAGAAAGACCATCGGCAGAAAGTACCACCGAGATGGATTGACCAAGCGAGGTCAGTGAAGACAGGCTACTTTGCTCATCAATGAACGTGAAATCGGCATTGTCGATATTGATTTGCGAAAGCGCGTCGCTGCTGCCAAGAGCAACGGCAATATCTTCATTAACGTTGACCATATCAGGCACCATCAGGCTAGGCATATCGTCGCTTGCGCGGTTGCCAGCGAGATCTGTCACCGTTGCGTTCAATTGCCATTCCAAATTGGCATCCAATGTCGAAAGGTCAATGCTGTCGAACGACCAATTGCCAGCCGCATCAACTTGGGTGAGCGCTTCAACCGTATTCACCCCATCGGTGATGGTGACTAAAACCGGCTGCCCAGCTTCCGCGCCCGAGGTGGTACCTTGCAAGGCCGTGTCTGCCCCGGATTTAAAATCGATGATCTGCAACCCGGTTAAGGTATCAATATCGATGGTAGGAAAAGTGGTATCTAGTCCTGCGCTATCGGTTGCAACAGCAGGGTTACCCGCAACATCTTTCGTCATCGCCAAGACGCGAAAATCACCATCGGCAAACTGAGAAACATCGATGTTGTCGATCGACCATTGATTGCCCGACACTGAGGTAACAAACCACTGCGCATGGCCTGCCGAGTCCACTAGGACAACACGAATCGCTTGTCCATCTTCAACATTCGTCACCTCACCGTAGACACGAACGTTGCCACTCTCGGCATCACTCACCAAATCATCATCGGCAGAGTCAATGGTTACCGTAATGGAAGCTTGTGTGTCTTTGACAATGGTATCGCTTGCACTTGCGGGGTTGCCCGCTACGTCGATGGTTTGAGCATGAATCGTCAGTGGGCCTTCCGCAAGGCTGCTTAAATCTTCGTTGATCGACCAGGTTCCACCATTGACCCTAGTGGTAAAACGTAGGGTTTGGCCCAAGCTATCGATCACTTCGATATCGATGCGTTGCCCATCTTCAACATGGCTAACGGTGCCAGTCAGGCCCGAGGAAGAGATTTCAAAACGGTTAAAGAACTCATCGCCTCGGCCATCAAACTCAGTGGTGATCTCCGCCAAAGTATCTTTGATTGTGGTATCAGAGGCTTGAATAAAGTTGTCGAGTTCATCGGTAATGGTTGCGGTGACGGTCAAGGTGTCTTCATCAAACCCACTGGCGTCAATACCTTCAATGCGGTACTCGCCTTGAAAAACCGTAGCGCTAAACACTTGCTGTTGACCGGAAGCGTCAGACAAAACCAGCTGAACGATGCGGCCATCCTCTACGTCTGTCGTGGTACCGAAAATCGCAATGCTCGGTACTTCCAGCGCATTTTCGTAACCATCGCCACCATCAGCTATCGTCACCGTGATCGTGGCATCATCATCCAAGAGATAAAATTGCGCATCTGGGCTTTCACGCTCAGGCGTGTTTTCATAGTCTGTCGGCAGCGTGTCGTAACCGGATTGAGCCAACACCTCACGCAGTTCAGGGCGAATGAAACCGAATAAGCTCGCGCTTTCAGAAGCGAGGTCCTTATCCGAAGATTGCGCATCGTTTGGCGTTGTAGGGCGTTGGTATACTGGCTCTGCGTCAATGGGATCGTCAATGTTAACGGCATCACTATCATTAATAGGTAGCGGTGTTTCTTTAACGTACTTCACCGTTGGGTCAACCACCTCGTCGGCTTGTACGGCAACCCACTGACCATCAGGCATTACCTTCCAAAGTACGCCGTCGATTTCGATATAAAGTACCGGTTTCATTGTCATTTCCCTATGCCACTGCGCTTACTGATATAAATTTAATGCATACCAAACAAACCCACAAGGCTTGACCTATCATTTAAGCTTATGTTTTTTAAATTAAATCCACACCTCATTAACGGATTTACATATCAAATAAGCCTCTCTCAATTATTGAACAAATTGATACCATTGAATTCAGTCAGTTTCATAACCAAGTCCATCACTCAACTCTTTGTCTTAGCGAAAGCTTCACGATTACTTCACATTTGATGATGAATAATCAAAACCATCGAAAAGAGGAAGTCATTATGAAAAAAATCCTATTAGTGCCATTTGTTTTGCTTGCATCTCACTCCGCTTTTGCTGCTTTCGACGCTCAACAACAGCAAGGTGGTTTTACGGGTCCAACAGTGGGCGGCGTCAATACAGTCGCCAATGCACTGACCGCGCGCGATGATACGGCCGTTGAACTGACAGGGAACATCGTTCAATCCCTCGGAAATGAAATCTACCTATTTAAAGATGCGACTGGCGAAATTCAGGTGGAAATCGATCACGAAGATTGGCGTGGGCAGAATGTCGCTCCAAAAGATAAAGTGCTCATCATTGGTGAAGTAGACAGTGAACTCGTGTCGACAAAAATCGATGTGGACTCTATCCAAAAACTGTAAATAACACCTGCCTCTGTGTTGCTCTGCGTACCAAACGACGTTGAAACGCCATTACTCAACTCGTTTGGTATTCTTCAAATTCGCTAACGTTTATTTTGAACAACATTGACAGACACGCGTACTTTCATTATTTTCTTTCGCCGACTTTCCCATGTTCATTAAACGTAAATAAAGTTCAAATTAATATAACCCTCGTCTATCTCCATTTGTAATCCCATTACGATTTCTCCGTAGGAACATTCCTACACAATCAAAATTTATTTTTAAAATTCAAAAAGTTATGATTATTTATTAAAATCTCAAAATTTGACAAATTCTCACATAATTTTAATCTTATATTCCATATTTGAGGAATATAAGATGTTGAACGCCCACATTAGATTCGTTTCATTTCTAATTTTACTATCCGGACTGTTATTTTCTGGAAATGCACTACCACAAGAAGAAAA
Organism: Vibrio sp. 03_296; assembly: GCF_002265885.1. Lineage (NCBI taxonomy): Bacteria > Pseudomonadati > Pseudomonadota > Gammaproteobacteria > Vibrionales > Vibrionaceae > Vibrio > Vibrio sp. 03_296. The sequence continues at coordinate 71,132 of NZ_NPKW01000056.1, read as the reverse complement.
CTCTGAACAAGAAACGAATCCGCCATCAACAATAGTGATCGGCATCACCTCAAAATCGATCAACCCATCACTGGATAGTGAATCGTTGGGTGTTTATTGGGGCGTCAATGTTGAATACCTAAGAAATATCGCCAAAATTCTTAACATCAATATTGAGCTGAAACATTATTCAAATGTCGTTGAACTGCTGCATGACGTTGAAACAGGTGAAATTGATGGCACGGTAGGTTTTGCAAAAACACCTGAAAGAATAAACCGTTTTCTCTTTTCTAAACCTCTATTTAAAAGCAGTGTTTCCATTTGGTTCAAAGAAAGTTTTTATCAAACAAGGCCATTTAGCACGCTCAGTTGGACATGTGTGAAAGGCACTTCTTACTGCGAATATTTAAGAATCAAAGGCATCAAAAACATTCATTCCGCTCTGAATTTTACTGACGCGGTCGCGATCATGAATAAAGGGCAAGCGAATGCGTTTATCTCGTCATTTGTCACGATTAACGAATATCTCGACAAGCATGATGTTGTACGTGGCGCCGTTGAAATACCCGATTGGATAGAGCCAGAAGAGATCAGTTTTATTACTGCGAAAAACAACGTCGCTTTAATGGAGAGCATTGACAAAGTTCTAGAGTGGGAAGTGAAAGGCAAGAATATTCGCTCGGTTGCATCGAACAACCTTTACCATCTTAATGACAGGCTTCTTTCTGAATATCGCAGGGAGCATCATGACAATGATGTCATCACATTCAGTACCAGCAATGATGCTTACCCATTTTTTGAAGTAACAGATGATGGTGAAGAAAGAGGATTATTGGCCGATTTTCTTGATTTAATCCAATCCCGCTCTGGCTTAGATTTCGAATATAAGAGTCCTATATTTGAGTATAATCAAGAACTTGCTACGTTCAATGCCAATATTATTCCTGTCGCGTACATTGATCGAGTGGAGTCACCCAATTGGCTACTCACTAAGCCCTTTATGCAGATAAAATTTCACAAAGTGGAGTTGGCTCCAGCTAAAGCCATTAATAATAGAAAACCGGTCTCTGGAATTTTACTCAGCTTAAAAAAGCAAGGGCTGATCCATATCAACGCTTGGAACAATGAAAACTTCAGAGAGTATTCTGACATTAAGAAACTGATGAAGGATTTGGAAGACGGAAAAATTCAATCGGCATATATGTCTGATGAAGTGCTTTACAGCCTTTTATCTCAGTTCAACAAAGGACATCTAAATGTCGACAAATCCCAAGAGAAACGTTTTTCCATCGCATTTTCGGTGTCTAATCATGACATTAAGTTAAAGAAACTGCTCGATAGCATTATCGACACCATCGATAGTAAAGAAATAGAGAAAATAAACAAAAGCTATCGAGACTTTAATCTCACGTATGGTTATGACTCAGAAACGGTTATTTTTTCTGCCATTGTCATATCGGTTGTCTTAATCATTATTGCGATCATTATTTATTTCGTGATTACCAATATGAAGCTCAAAGTAAGCTTAGCGGAAATTAACGCCAACAATGAAGAGAAAGAGAAACAGTGGTTAACCCAGATTATTCAAGAACTGAATAACAAAGTTTTTATTCATGATGATAAGGGGAAGTTGGTTCTTAGCAACTGTTCTGAGTATCTCAAAGGCCACTGCACCAATTGCCAAATTAAAAACGCCGCAACGCACATCTCATTAGTTGATGACTTAAACGAAGTGCAGCAAGTCCTGAGCGGTAAACGAATCAAAGAGTACAGCCAGACCGTCAATTGTGATTTACAAATCGAGCACATTTATCGCGAGCGCAAAGCTATTCGCTCTTTAGATCATCGCAAGCAGTTCGTTTTAACCGTATTACAGGATGTGACGGCGCAAAAAGAGCGCGAGGCCGCACTGATCGCCGCTCAGCATGAAGCACAAAGTGCAGTGAAAGCACGCGAGCGATTCTTGGCAACCATGAGCCATGAACTGAGAACGCCACTCGCCGCAACTTATGGCTTGCTCGATTTGGTGGCAACCCACTCCACCAGTGAGCGAGACAAAGAGTTGATGTTACGAGCAAAACAGTCGCTCAACCACCTCAATCTGTTGGTGGATGAGGTGCTGGATTACTCCAAGCTGGAAGCGGGCGAGTTGCAGATTCACCCAACGAAAAATGAACTGTTGCGTCTGCTAAGCCAAACCTTGCGTGGTTTTGAAGCCAAAGCCAACAGCAAAGGGCTGGGCTACTCGGTAAACATCATCCCGTTCTCATTGAGGTGGGCGATGATTGATGATCTCAGATTTAACCAAATTGTCAGTAATTTGATTTCCAATGCCATCAAGTTTACTGAACAAGGAGACATTACACTGACAGCGCAAGTGGTCAAAGAACGATTACTTTTGACCATCAAAGACACAGGTATTGGTATGACGCAAGATCAACTGGCCAATATCTTCAAGCCCTTTGTTCAAGCCGATAACTCCATCACCAGACAATTTGGCGGGACAGGATTGGGATTGGCCATTGTTGAACAACTGTTGAAGCAAATGGGTGGCCACATCATGTTGCGCAGTGAGTTGAATGTCGGGACTCAGGTTGACATTGAACTGCCACTGACCCCGTGTGAAGGCGCTTATCCTGAGCTGAACGCCTTGAGCTATTCGCCACAGTTACCGACGGACATTCAGTATTGGTGTCAATGCTGGGGGCTGGCCAAAAACGACACTAACCCAAGCGTAAAAAAGGCGCTAAGCGGTGAATGCAACACGCTCAGCTGCCAGCTAAATGACTGCCAGAGAAGCCGCGTACTGGAATGCGCACAATACCCAGATGCGTTATTGGATTGCTTATTAAAGATGACCAGTACAGAACAAGAGAACCACCTCGAGGAGATCCCGATGGGCCCTCTGTTAGGCAAGGTACTCGTGGCGGAGGACAACAAGATAAACCAGCACATCATCAAAATGCAATTTGCAGAGTTGGGGCTCACGCCTGTTGTGGTCAACAACGGTGTCGAAGCGCTGAACTACATCAAACAGCACGGTGATGTTGCCCTACTACTGACCGACTTCCATATGCCAGAAATGGATGGTTATGAGTTAGTGAAAACACTACGTGCAAACGAACGCTTTGCTGCGCTGCCGGTTGTCGGCGTGACCGCCGAAGACTCGAGAATCGCCAATGAGAAAGCGATGCAAAGTGGCATTAATGAAATTTTGTATAAACCCTATGACCTGAAACAACTCGGAGCATTATTAGCGCGTTACCTCACCAGAGCAAAGGCTCGAGAAAACTGGCTCGATAAGTTCTCTGAAAACGACGCCCAAGAAGTCGCGAAAGTTTTCATTGTCGAAATGGCCAAAGACTTAACGCAACTGAAACAAGCAGAGAGAGGCCACCAAATGAGAGCGGCAGTGCACAAGGTAAAAGGCGCGTGTGGCGCGCTGGGCATCCAGCACATTGTCGCCCTTTGTGAAGACGCTGAATCGGTGGACATGGCACACAAACCCGCGTTGGTGGAGAAAGTGATCTCTGAACTGGATGCGGAAATTAATCGAACAATCATGTGGATGGAAAGCTATGCGTAATAATTTGAAAATATTGGTTGTTGATGATCATCCGATCCATCTGACTTTGATGAAACAACAACTGGCGAAAATACCCAATACCCATGTTGCCACCGAGCAAACCGTAGCGAGTGCCTTGAGCACCTTGTCTGATGAGCACTATGATTTCATTTTCTGTGATTTAGACATGCCACACAACGATGGCATTGACTTGTTGATATCACTGAATGAACTGAAATACACAGGCAATGTCGCGTTAATCAGCGCGCTGGACCGCCCGATTATTTCTGCCGTTTCAGCCATGTGTGAACACTTTTCGTTTCAAGTGTTAGGCAAGATTAGCAAGCCTTACTCCAATAACGACATTCAGCAATTACTGGACAACGCCGCCAACGCCCTAAAGCCTGCGCGAAAATTGCGTAGAAAAATCGATGTGAGCGACCAAGAGTTCTTGTTCGATTTGGCCAATGGCCGCGTAAAAAACTACTACCAACCGTTAGTGAATTGCCGCACAGGTGACGTGGTTGGCTATGAGGCACTAGCAAGATGGCTGCACCCCATTCACGGTATGCTTTCTCCGGCGCTCTTTTTGCCCATCGTCGAGCGATGTCATCTCTCACACGAGCTGTTTGATATTGTCACGGATAACGCCATTCGAGACGCAAGGTACATCAACCACGGCCAGCGTATCTCAATCAATGCGGATCAAATCAATATCGAAGATGGCAACTTCAGCGAGCGTTTTATCGCTAAGTGCCTAGAAAACCAGGTGGAGCCAAGCGTCTTTACCATTGAAATTACGGAAAACACCTCGTTTAGCAACAGTGTGGAGCTATATAAAAACTTGGCCAAACTGCGCCTCAACGGCGTCAATGTATCCATAGATGATTTTGGGACAGGGCATTCGTCTCTCGAGAAACTTTCCCTGCTGCCTTTTAACGAACTGAAAATCGATCGCTCGTTTGTCTCCGAAATGGAAATAGACAGTAAAAAGCAGAAAATTGTCAATTCCATTTGCGGGCTGGCGAAAAGTTTAAATTTAAAAATCGTCGCCGAAGGCGTTGAAAAACAATCCACTTGGAACATGTTGAAAAAATACAATATCGACGTTTGCCAAGGTTATCTCTTTAACAAACCGATGCCGATTGAGGCAATCAATATATTGAGCGCATAGCATGATAAATAAAGTCAACTGCCTGATCTTTGATGATCACCCAATGGTCTGTTTCGCTATCAAGACATTAATTGAGCGGTTTTGCCATGTTGAAAGTGTTAGCACTGCGGGCTCGATGAAGTCTGCGATGGCCTTAATCAAACAAGAGCAAATAAACCTCATCTTATTGGATGTTAATCTTTCAGACTGTGATGGATTTGACTTCTTAAGACGCATCAAGTCCCACGGTTATCAAGGCAAAGTGATCTTCTTTTCTGCAGAAACCAGCCAGCTGTTTAGCGAGATAGCCTTTCGCTTAGGCGCGGATGGTTATGTGTGCAAATCCGAAGATCAAAGTATTTTGAAAGACGCTATCGACGCGGTGATCAACGGCTACACCTTTTTCAAGTTCAAGCCAAATTCTGCGGTCAACCAAGCTCAACCAGAACTTTCAGACCGAGAAGCGGCCGTAATGAATTACCTTTTAAAAGGCAAAACCAACCGTGAAATAGCCAATATTTTGTCGATCAGCGATAAAACCATTAGTACCTACAAACGGCGATTGCTGAATAAATTCAATGTCGAAAACATCGTTGATTTAGCAAAACTCGTTTCACTATAAAAATAAAATGACAACCTTCAGCCGAGAAAGAAAATGAAAAAAAGTTTAAGCCTGGCCTTTTTATTTGCCACACTTTCTTTTTTATCGTGTTTAATTGCACTGGCTATTTATGCCGTTTCCATAGAAGTAGAACGCTTTGATAGACAAGCAGACCGTTTAGAAAGTATTAAAAACTATGTGGTAACCATGGGCTTATTAACCCAATCCAACATCGATACCTCTGATAAAAAGGATAGAAATAACATCATTCAATCCACTCAACGTTCGTTTGAAGACTATATCTACGCTGTTGACAATTCAGAGTTGGATTATTATGAGGCGGTTGCCTATAAAACCATGCATGAAACAAGAAACTATTTCTTGAGCTTGTTTAATAATAAAAATTCCGTTTTTTATTACCGCTCTTACTCTGGTAAAAAGTATCTGCTTGATCGCAAAGTCAACGGCTTCAAAGTCGATGCGCGCAAGTTTAGCGAAAACTGGTGTAAAACACAGTTTGTCTGTACTCAATACGCATGGCCCGATCAACTGTTGGATCGCGCAGTGGTGTCCACCATCTACCACGACAGCGATTTAGGAAAAAACTTAATTTCTGTCTCTAGCCCTGTCTATTCAAACGAAGAGGAAAATGAAATTGTCGGCGAATATGTCTTTAGCCTCTTTTATGATCTGAACGGAAGAAGTGTCGAAACCATCTTTGACCAAGGGTTTAAAACCACCCTGTTAACCTACAATGGCTATCCTTTATCAGAGTTTGCCTACACCAAAACGTACATCGCGGATAACAAAACCATTTTCTTATTTTCCTACCCACTTTCAAAACTGGTGATTGATTATTCGTATTTGTTTATCGTTTTTCTGCTGTTGTTTTTTGTCTACTTGAATCTGTATGAACAATCCAAAACCAGAAAGCAGCAGTTAGCTGAAGTCTCTTCCGAGGTGATCAAAGACGAGCTAACCGGGCTGCACAATCGAAAGATCTTCAATGACACTCTGTTTAAAGACACGCTGGAAGATTCTCAATACACGGTGATCGCCATTGATGGCGACGGTTTTAAAAACATCAACGACACCTTTGGCCATCACGTCGGTGATGAAGTGATTTGCCTAGTCGGAAAATCCATGAAGGCCACATTTCGCCGTGGTGACTTCCTCATTCGAACCGGAGGAGATGAATTTTTGGCGATATTGCCAGATTGTGACCACAGGAAGGCCAGTGAGTTGGTTGGAAAGCTTAAGCAGCATTTAAAAAACAGCACCTTACCTTATAAAGATCTTACGATTGCAGTAAGCGTAGGGGTTGCCACGCGAGCACAAGACGAAACATTGCAAGAAATGATGATGCAAGCGGATGAAGCGCTCTATAAAGTCAAGGAGAGCCGCCGATAGTGGTTTGCTTCGCCATCCCCATCGCATTTCGCCCTTGCATAGCATGGGTTATCTGCACGAATGGGGACTGGCAATTCGTAAACAACTAAACCAGAACTTAGGAGCGATGGACTTCCGCAATTTCGACGATCGACTTTGCGTTGTACTTCTTCAAAATTCGAGCTTTGTAGGTGCTGATGGTTTTGTTGCTCAGCATCAAAAGCTCAGAGATCTTCTGATTACTGTAGCCTTGCATGAGGTAACTCAGCACCGTCACCTCTCGCTCAGACAACGCTTGTTGATCCGACTGGGCAGGTTGCCCTTTAAACATCGTATACCCTTTCAACACATTCACAATGGCATTGCTAAGTGTTGATTGACTCGCGTACTTGGTCAAATACCCATGTGCGCCGATGGTATACGCTACGTTGGACAGGCTGTCATAATCATTGGAAGAGACAAAAAGCAGTTTTCCGGCATAGCCATTGGCAAAAATTGACTTAGCTAAACTGATGCCATCTCTGCCTTCAATTGAAACGTCCATGATGATCAGTTCTACATTCTCCTCACGCACGCAGTCGAGGATCTGCTTAGTATTTGTCGTGATGGTCACTTCAAGGGGATGAATCACCTCTTTGACTAATGAGAAGAGTGCTCGTGCATAAAGGGGTTGTGAGTCGATAATCAATACTTTTTCTACTGTCATGTTTACTTTCTCTTTTTATCAACAACACTCCTTGTCTTTTTTGTAAGGAACATAACTTAATTGCTTGTAGGAAAGTTCTGTCACTGCCACGTCATAAATTATTCTCTGCCCTGACACTCTTATAACAAACCACTAAATTAGCAATAACTAAAATTAATAAAGTTAATGTTAAGCCGATGTTTTTAAATAACTAAATTAAATCACCACCCCAAGAGTCTCAAAAATGATACTTTACAGATAATCAGTACAAACGCAGAGGCTCTACTACAAAGTGATGGCAATTAATAAGCAGAAACTTATATAAAAATAATATGTGACACTCTGCCAAAATAAATACAATTGATATTTATTCTCATCTGTTTACACTATACATTTCGACCTGGGAATGTTCCCAAATTAAAAGAATAGGAAGTATCATGAAAACGATAAAATTGCTTGGCCTACTGACACTTATTGCTTCATCTGTTGCCTCTGCAAACACAGCCATTACTTTTCCTGGTGAAGGCAGTTCGGTGCCAAACGCCCCCGTCACTTTCCCAACCTCGTCAAAAACACCAATCACTTTTTACAATGGCTATACCATCAAAGATGGGATTTTCCGTTCAGAAGTAAACACATGTGTTGTTGAAGTCGCTAATCCTGAATACGAAGCAAAACTCATTTGGGAAGGAAAAACGCCAAAATTGCTTATTGTGGGTAACACCGACCCATTCCCATGTCGCGCTGGCTTTACCGAGGCAATGGAAGTCGACCTAACCGCATTTTTGCAAAACATTCCCACCCATATCTTTGAATATTTGGAAGTGGCGAACCGCGTCAATATGCAACGTAGTTTCTAATTCCACACGAACGCCTACCAAATCAGCCGCCAGATCTCCGGATCTGGCGATTTGCATAGAGTCACCGTTTCAACGCACGTCTTTACGCCCTCACTCAAGGCCTTGATTGAGGCAGGGAGAGAAATCGAATGAGCGAGTGACCCATCCATTTCATATAAAACTTGGATTTATATGTCACTTAACCGCCACTACGGACAGGGACGAACAGCGCAACACACATCACCGAGATTACAATGAATAACAAATCAAACACTCCCCCACACATTGCGATTTTAGGGGCCGGTATTTCAGGTTTAACGGCTGCACACGAATGTAATAAGAAAGGTTATCGCGTCACGGTTTACGATAAATTGCCCTTTAGCGGAGGAAAATGCATTGGCGCAGTGCATCACGGCAAAGTGCATGAGCTGACACATCGGCAGCTCTTCGCCAAAAACATCCATCTGCTGTCGTTCTTGCAAGAAATACCAACCGAAAACGGCACTTGCTTTGACTTCGTCTACCCCCAGAAGAAAGTACAGTTTCATTGGGGTCAATCGGATAAAACAATGCAGTTCAAACGCAGCTATTTTTCACCGATAGACAAGCTTGTTGACAACATGAAATCTGCCTATGCCATGCACTACGCAGGGGTTCCACTCATTGATATCTATTGGTTTAAAACGCGTTTACAGAACTTGCCTGACAGCGCTGAGTTACTCAAAACCCCTCTTGAGCGCTATTTCGAATACAACCAAAGACCCAAATTGGCGGCCTTTTTGCGTCCAGTCCTACTGGGTTGGATCGGCGCAACAGATCACAGCCCCTCCCTCTCTGTTTTGGATTTGCTCAACAACAAAGAGGGGCCGTTTCACTCCGATGCACCCAATGCCTACAGTTTGGGCTATAAACGCCCGATTTCAGAATCAGTGATAAATCCATTAACCGAACACTTACGCCAACAGTCGGTGCAGTTTAGGCTCGGCTGTGAGATAGAACGGCTGATAGAAGATAGCGAACAAGGAAAGATTACCCATGCGCTTTCCTCCCAAGGAGAAGTGATTGAGGCGGACTACTTTATTTTAGCGCTGCCGATTCATATCATCCAATCGCTGATCTCTGCGACCGCTGTACAATTCAGCTACCGATACGTTCTTAGCCACGGTTTTCAGTTTCACTTCACCACCTTGCCCGACATCTTGCGCGATAAAACCGTGGGAATTGTTATTGATTCGCCGTGGGGCTTGAGTTATCACTTGACTCAGCCAGAGCCAAACGGGCTGTACTGCCTCTCCGTCACTGCCACCGATCTCAATATCGCTGCTGGCACCGCATTTAACAAGCCGCTGCTCGCCTGCACGCCACAGCAGATTGAACAAGAGATCGTGACTCAGATTTTTGGTAATAGCTCGTTACTCACCACCTCCGGATATCAGGGTTTTCATGTCGGGCCTGGCTTATATTGGAAAGAAAAACACACCGATGAGGCAACGTCGCATCGATTCGTTGGCCCTACTGTCATCGGCGAAAACGGTGTGGCGCACTGCTGGGTGGCTGATCACGCACTCACCCACCCCGATGCCAATAGCCACATTCCTATCGAGATCGATAGCTACCAAAACGTCTTTTTGGCCGGGGAATATCTGACCGATCCGCGCCAAACCTGGCGAGTACCCGTGACCATGGAACGATGTGTAGAAACCGCCAAACTGGCAGTGGAATCGCTTGAAAAACGCATTGCCGTCCATCGCCACGAGGAGCCTTACCATGCCGATGCGTAATCACCTTTCTTCGCTATTGTTTTTCCTGCTGGTGCTGCTCTATTTCAGCGGCTTCTACCAAGCGGTGCAGTCGTCGGTGATTTCCGCGATGATCTTAACGCTACTGTTACCCGTGCTGTTTTGGCGCTTAGTCAAACCAGTTGATAACCAAGCCGAAATCACTCGGATATTGTTGTTAGAAAGTGGCTTCAATCTGCTTTGTGTGGTCGCTCTACTCCATCTGCTTCCTTTGGCACTGATGGATAAAGCATTTATGGTGTTTTTTGTTTTACAGGCAGGTGGCTTTTTATTGGTACAAAGGCGCAAGAAAGCGTGGTTATCTTTCGCTGTCTCCGTCTGTTTGTCTTTTGCCATCTTGGTCTGGATCGGCCAAGCCGAGCAAACCCAAGTACTCGGCTCCGGACAATTGCAGTTGTTTGGCACCGCAGTGCCGTGGCAACTAAAGGCGATTTACACCCTGTGGTTATTGCAACTGTTGTTGGTGGAATATCGCTATATTTTGCCCAAAGTGACGATACTGCTGGCGCATTTGGCCTCGCTGACCATTGCGTTGCAAGCAGAGGATTTCTTCCACGCTCGCATTGTTACCGCCAGCCATTTCTTGTTTTTGAGCCTCTGTTTTGACTTCAAAAACCGAGATTGGGGAGGCAGGGAGTTCGCGGTGCTGCCATCGCTGGTCGCCATTCAAAAGCCCAATATTGCCAAGTGGGTTAACTACTCCTGCCTAGCTTTGGCATTGTTGTGTGCTTTGCACCTCGCCAGCAGTTTGGCGATCTTCCCCCAGTGAAGCTGACAGGCCCGTTTTAAGCATCAGAGGTACAAATGATTGTGCCTCTTTTTTATCATTGTCTTGAGATATTACTTTAAAATTTGACATAGCTAAGCACGCGGTTTTGCGTGCTTAACGCCTTGCTTCTATCTCTTCATCCACCATGTTTTTGATCTCTTGCCGAACCCACTGGTGTGCGGGGTTGCTGTGGTGAATCAAATGCCAAAATTGTTCAACCCGAAAATCTGCGGTGTAAAATGGCAATTCAGCAACGGTTATCTCATAACGATGGCTTAAATGGCCAACTAAACGCCTTGGCAACGTTGCAATCAGATCAGTGTTGATCAACAACTCCGGCACCATTGAAAAATGCGGCAGTGACGCCACCACTTCGCGCTGCTGGTTCAGCCTTTTTAGCTCATGGTCGATATCGGTTTTTCCCAACCCATTACCTGAGACGATCACGTGTCGGCTTTGGCAGTAACGCTCCAACGTCATGGGTTGATTGGCAAGCGCGTGATTTCGGCACATCACCACCGCGTAGTTATCATTAAAGAGTCGCTGCTTAAACACATTGGTGGGGGAATCATCGGTCGAATACAGCAGCAGATCCGCCACTTTCTCTAGGTAATCGTGCAATGGCATGTACGCGTTATACGCCACAATTTGCAGTTTCAACTTGGGGGCTCGCTGCTGAAAACGCGCCAACAGCTTTGGCACAATCATCATCATTTCAAAATCCAGTGCACCTATGGTGAACACCCCTGCGTGCTGCAACGGATCAAACGCATCATCCACCAGCATCTGCCGAATCGTATTCAATGAGCTTTCTAACTCGCGACGAAGGTATTCCCCCTTAGCGGTTAAACGGTACTCGCGGTTGACCTTCACCAACAGTGGATCGCCAAATTGTTCGCGCAGACGCATCAATGCTCGACTTACCGCAGGTTGACTCATGTTCAACGCTTGAGCTGCTTGGCTAATATGCTTATGAATCAACAGTTTTTCTAATATGGTTAACAGATTTAAGTCAATACTGCGCAAATTGATCTCGGGAGCGACCATCAAAATACCTAATAATTTCCTGCGTGAGTGATATACATACTATAACAATCATGCATTTTTGATATATGTGTTTCTCATTTATCTTCTTCCTCACCTGATGAGGAGAGAAAAAAATGAAACGATTCACCTTTGCTTTAGCCCCAATCACTGCCGCACTGCTGTCTTTCAATGTTGGCGCTGCAAACCACAACCACAGCCACGATCAACAACGTGCGATTGTTTTCCCTGGCGAAACAGTGCAGAGCACACTGCCTAGCGAAGTCGAACCATCGGCCACTCAAGCGCTCAAAGTGGGCCAGAAAATCAACAATCTCTACGAGCACCAGTTTGACGACAGCAAAGCCACCGTGCAGAAGCTGGGCAAAAACACCTATTGGATTGGCGTCAACTATTACAATGCCACGGTAATCGTTAACGAAGATTCGGTGATGCTGATTGACCCATTAGGCGATGGCCGCATCGATGCGCTTTTCAAAGGCGTGCAATCCATCACCAACAAGCCGATTACCACCATTATGTACTCACACTACCACCTTGATCATGTTGGTGGTGGCAACCAATTGGTCGAGATGATCAAGCAAAACTATCCGAGCGTGAACAAAGTACGCGTGATTGCCAGCCAAGCAGTGGCCAACAAAATCGCCCAGCATGCAGAAACCAATGAAAACGGCGTAAAAACAACAAAAGTGCCAGCACCAACTGATGTCTACGACCTAAGAAAACCGAAGGTGGTGAAGTTCGGTTCCGTCAAAGTGCATTTGATCGCGCCAGCAGGCTCTGGCCATACCCCAGATAACACCATGATTCTGATTCCGAGTGATCGCGTGCTGCATTTCGCTGACATGATTAACCCTGACCAATTGCCGTTTTACAACTTTGCTGGCGCAGAGCACGTCCACGGTTATGAAGAAGATCTCGAAAACTTGCTCGGCAAACACCTTGGCTGGCAATGGGATTTCATTAATGGTGGCCACGGCAACATCGGTTCAAAACAGGATGTGAAAGATCTACTGCAATACATCGCCGATGTAAGGGCGGAAGTGGGCAAACAACTAGAAGTGGTGCCTTACACGCCAATGCTCAGCGATGGTAACCATTTCGTTTGGTTTAAACGTTGGCAAGAAGAGATTACCCGCAACGCACACGCCGCATTAGCAAGTAAATATGGCCACATGTACGGTTTTAATTCCGGAGCGGTTGAAACTCATGCCGCAATGATTCTTGCAGATATGATTGATCATTAATTCATCGTCAAACCACTTCAAAAACACCACCCTGCCCATCGTGGCTGGGTGGCCGTTTCAAAAGTAATTCTCTGTTTTTACTCTGCTTTATTCGCCATCAACACAAAGCCCTTTTGAAAACAAACCCAAAAACAACGAATTAAGCCCACCTTGATGTAAGAAAACCGCCACTTAGCCGTTCTTTTATAAAACGAAAAGAAAAAGGAAGTTAGCCATGAAAAATCTTATGCGCGGCATGCGCGTGTCCATTCCCCTGCTGGTACTGTCTGCTCCCGTATGGGCACAAGAGCAATACCAAGATTACGCGTTTGTTGGCGCGGGTGTCACCTACGGCGAATCCGCTTTTTCAACGGATGGGGCCAAAGCGGGCATTGAACCCTCTTTGTTTTACAACGGAAAATACGGCTTTATTGATGGCAGCTTAGCCAATTATTCTCTCACTCCTTGGTTGGGTTTGTCGGGTAACCTGCGTTTTGCCGAAGTGTCGGACGATTTTGATGACATTCCCCGCGGCATCAAAAACCGTGATGGTAATGCCGATCTTGGTATCACCGTGGGTACGGTTGGCGCACGTCTCACCTACCTACAAGATGTCACCAATGTTCACGACGGTTATGAGATTCAACTCCACCTTGGTCGCGCTTTTGATACCCCGTTTGATCAGTGGGTGCTCTCCCCTTATGTTGAAGTGGATTACCGATCCAAAAAACTCTCGCAGCATCTTTACAACGTCTCTGCGCAAGAATCTGCCGCGTCTGGTTTAGCGCAATTTGATGCTGATGAGACTTGGGTTTACAAGGCAGGTTTGATTTCACTCTACGACATCACCGAGCAGTGGCTAGCCATTGCCAAAGTGGAGTTTGAACACCACGATTCGAATAGCCCGCTGATTCAAAACGACCTTGCTTGGCAAATCAGCTTAGGCGGGGCGTATAAGTTTTAATAACTCAAATTCCCACAAAACTCCCCTCTAGGGAATAACCAAAGCGCTCGAACAACGAGCGCTTTTTATTTTCAACGAACAGCAATAAGTAAGAATAAGCGAGCCAAATCAAACACAAGCATTAATTAACATATACGTATGAGTTCACGTTTATACTGCAGTGAGTACAGACGCCCTATTGTAAGATCCTCTCTTTATCCACAAGCCTTTTAACAAGGCCTTGACCTTTTTGAGTTTTAGGTGACTTACATGTTTAGACCATTGATTAGCCTCGCTTTTCTAGCAACATTAACAGGCTGTGTTTCCACGCCTTATGTTGAACCCACTGGAGAAAATGTCTCTACCATCAAGTTTCACAACCAAGGTCGCGGCAACGCGGAAGTTTTTATCTACAAAGAAGCGGCTCAGTGCACTGGCAAACAAAAGGCTGCTGAGGTAGAAAAAATGGCCTACAAAAACGTCACCGTGTTATCAGACACTCCACAAAGTTTCTCATTTGGTTTTGGCTTCTCCGACTATGTGAGTCAAAAATCCTGTTCAATCACAGGTACGTTCACACCAAAGGCCAAAACGGATTACGAAGTGCTTATAGTCTCCTCTTATGGCGGATGTGTCGTCTACTTGTATGAAATACAAAATGGCCAAAAAGTACCCGCACAAGGAGAACAGCGAGAATATTCCGCACCAGTTGCGGGGGACAGCTGGTGTGAGTAGTAAAGCGCGTGTATCAATAAGCGATGGGGAGAAAACATGATCAAACTTTGGCAAATCGTGCTAGCCGCACTCGCGTTAACCGGCTGTGCTGCAACCGGCACTACTCCGCAAGATACCACCACGGAAAACAACGCGCCTTCAGATGCAGCACCTGTAGAAAGCTCACCTGTAACCGAGGAAACCGATGCCTATTTCGTTCTGGGTAACGTCACGAGTATTTACGACATCAAACTCTCCCTTGGCAGCGTTGATTTCGAGACCGGACGTTTTACAGAGGATTGGTTTTCTTCGTTGTGGTATCGCTACACGGAAGACAGGCGTTATATCGTGGGTAAAGCGAAGCCGGGCAGTTTCATTGCCATCACTTCGACAAAAGCCACCGATGCATCGGGCACACATTTGGGCACCTTTACCCCTTGTAACCAAACCTTGGTCTTTCGCTTACCTTATTTGGGTCCTGATTTCTACGTCATTGATGTCAACTACCATTGGCACAATACCTCCATTTCTCCCGTCTATTCTGATGGGATAGAAGAGGCGAAAAAAGCTTTCGGTGTTCAGTATCTAGAGCAAGCCCCTTACCGCCAGTTAGATGCCGATTTATACAAAGACTGTGAAACGCTTAGTGCAGACCCGACAATTTTGACTCGACCATTTTAACCCGTTCACTTATGCACTTTTCTGTCGAAAACCCAACTTCATGTTGGGTTTTGTATTTTTAGTTCAAACGCTTAGACTTGAAGGAAACGTGAAACTCATTTTTTCAGGAGCGAATTGTGAGAAAAATTCTACTGTTGGCACTTTCAATCACGCTGAGTGGCTGCCTTGGTATGCCAGAAACCGTTAAACCCGTCGACGAGTTCAACCTACAAAATTATTTGGGGAAATGGTACGAAATCGCCCGCCTCGACCACTCTTTTGAAGAAGGCTTAACTCAAGTTACCGCCGAATACACCTTAAAAGACGATGGCGGTGTCGCAGTTCTTAACAAAGGCTTTTTGGCCGATGAAAACCAATGGAAAGAAGCCGAAGGAAAAGCCTACTTCGTCAATACCGATTCTGAAGGTTACTTGAAAGTTTCGTTCTTTGGCCCGTTTTACGGATCTTACGTGGTGTTTGCACTCGACAAAACCGACTACCAGTACGCCTTTGTCTCTGGCCCTAACACCGACTATTTATGGCTTTTAGCACGAACCCCAACCGTCGACCAATCGCTCATCGATACTTTCGTCTCCATGACCAAAGAACGGGGATTTGATACCGAGCGCCTAATCTTTGTTGAGCAAAAATAACGCCAGAGATAAGAACGCTTAACGATCACGCTTTCTCTAGGAGGCGCTCTTCAAGCTCGTCATTCTGGACAGCGAGGTACGAGCGTGATGCAGAATCCATTGCGCAGAGCGCGCTGGAAATTCATTGAGAAAACCGCAGCTCTAGCGCTCGTCGACAAATGGATTCCTAGTCACGCCTAGGCTTGCTGGAATGACAGGCGGTGAGCTCTGTGTTTATCGGCCTCTTCACAGACAACAGCTGCTTAAAGTGCTCCCCCCAAACACCGCTCTCTACGCTCGTCATTCTGGATAGCGAGGTACGAGCGTGATGCAGAATCCATCCCGCAGAGTGCGCCGGAAGTTTGTTGAGAAAACCATAGTGTCAGCGCTCATTACAAGACGGTCTAAACCTCCAGTCATTTATAAATTTTTCCTCTATATATCAAACCATTAACTAGCAATAAAAGTGTGACAATAACCACTTAAAGCGTAATGACTTTATTGAGTATTATGCTAGTATTTGCGCATTAAGTTAGCATTCATTGTGAAACCTAAAACACAATTGCAAAGGTTAGATAAACACAGTGATTGCTAGAAGTAATTATGTTCTCGCTGCCAAACATTGAGGTCGACCGAGTTTTACGTATTTTGGTGCTCTAAGCATTGCGCATTGTTTCATAATACTTCCTTCCGTACGGAGGACATATGGATCAAATCAAAGTTACCAATGCGATTGTTACATTTCTTCTAGGTCTCGTTATTGCGGTAACGGTTTCAGGAGGAGCCTTTCTTACTACAGCCATTAAGTATCCTTTTGACTTTATATTTATTGGATTAGGTGGCTTTTTAGCGTTTGGAGTATCTCATTTCTCGGTCAAATATATGCAGAGAGGCTTTTGGAAAGAGTCTGTATTGATGTACTTACTCTACTATTATGGCTCGTTTGGCTTATTTTCGGATGGCCATGCTGCAGGGTGGGCCCACAGCGAAGGGATCTTAGAAAAGTTAGTGATGTCACAAATGTATATTTTGATATCAGTATTTTCGTTGTTTATTCCACTTTTGTTTATTGCTTTGACAATTACTCATACCTTTTGGCTTTACTCTGAAGTGAAAAAAGCGCGAACATAACGAGGCGTTTAAGTGGGATTCATGCCGCGTGGCATTTTTTGTATGCGGTTGGTTTTGGTGGTGAAAGTGGTCTGCGGAAGGTTGGTTTAGGCGGCATTCACCCCCTTAACGCAGGGTTAGAATATTTCATTAACATTCGTTGCTTATAAAACTAAAAATTCTCGCTGATGATTTTTTGACGTTAGTCGAGATTTGTTGAAAAAGTATGCTTTTATATTGAAAAACTCACTGACCATATAAAAATAACTGCTATTAAATCGTAATTTTTGGAGTTGGCGTGAGGTTTAAATTAATTATTTTTATCTGTTTCCCATTTATTCTTCTAGGGTGTGACAATCACCTATTTTCACAGTTTTTCCGCAATCCGCACATTGTAGACATGTTTAGCACAAAGAAAATTAAATCTGTGGAGTGGTCAAAATTTAATGTTGATGTTACTTCTTTGAATCGAAATCAAATGATAAGGTTGATTTTTGACGGAAGTGAACCAGAGAATTTAACTTTTTCAACAGAAATGATTGCATCAGATTCAGCGTATGATAAGGATGTATTTGTATCGTCTAAATGGCCAAATTTTGAAATTGAAATCGAAATAGTAGCTACCTCTAATGAGGGAAAAAAATACCAATTTCGGCCAAAGGGACAATCTACGGGTATATTGTTCTTTCCTGAAAGCGACATAGATTTAATGGGCCTAAAATTTACCACAATTGATATTAGGTCTAATGTCTCGTTGGATAATGTCAATGCTACATGGATCTCGTATACATCTAAGTAGGGGAATAAAATGTCAACTAAAGTTATCACACTTGGGCAACTCCAAAAAGGTGATGTCATCCTATCGACAACAAATGAAGCAGTTTCAAAGGTCGTAAAATTGGCAACAATTTCAAATTACAGTCATGCTCGACTTTATGTGGGTGGTGAGCATATTATTGAAGCTATTGATCCCGAAGTAGTCAAAGTCAAATTAGTCGATGTTATGAAAGGCGATCTTTATACAATCGTATATAGATACCCTGGCCTATCTGAAGCTCAAAAAAATAAGATTATGACCTATGCCAGAAAACAAATTGGTAAAAAATACAATCTTTCAGGTGCTATTGGTTCGAGTGGTGCTGGTAGAGCAGCAGTGGGAGTGCTACCAACAATGGCTAACCTAATTTCACCAGAGAGCGACTTTTATTGTTCTGAGCTAGTAGCATTTTCTTATAAAAAGGCAGGAGTACCATTGGAGTGGTTTTCAAGCCAAACAACACCGAAAGATCTAGCAAATAACTCCAAGCTCATATATGTAGGCCATCTCAAAGTGTCAGGTATGAATGCTCCCTAAAGGCAAGGAGTGATTCGCAACGCTTGGCAGTTTCGCTTCGCCCCCCCCTTAACGTGGCGTTATGCGAAATGTCTCTCAAGTTTTAGATATACTACTGCCGTAGGTATATATAATCTTGATACTCTAATGGTACATATTTGTTTGAGATGAACATAACTGACGATAAGGAATAATCAATGCCATTGGCAGAAAATGTAAAACAAGAGGTTTCTAAGAAAATAGAGCAATATGAAGGGCGCTCTAATCACTTATACTTGGATACAAAAGGAAAAGTCACAGTTGGTGTGGGGCACCTTATTTCGAGCCGAAATGCTATAGCAACAGTAAGACTATATAAAACCAAAAACAACTTGCCTTCTCAAATTGCAACTATGGTTGAAAAACAAGTAGAATACGATAATGTCACCAAACTCCCATATGGCATGAGATATGGAGCGAGCAGTTTTAAATCTCATACAACATTAGTTATGAAAGAGATTGATATCAATAGTCAGAGAGATAATCACATTAATATCTTTTACTCTGAACTAAGCAGTATTTATAAAAAATCCAATGGTTATACAGCTGACTTTGATAATTTGCATAAAAATATACAATTAGCTTTGTTTGATATGATTTTTAATCTTGGTGCAACTAAGCTTGTTAATGTTTTTAAAAAATTCAACAGTGCGTTAAAAGATGGAGATTGGCAAAAAGCAGCAGCTGAATCTAATCGGCCAGATGTAAATTCAGCACGCAATCAGTACGTTAAACAGTTACTGAATTCTGTGCCCGTGCCAAAAACTAAACCTTTAGAAGCTCCCAAGTCTACGTCCTGATTATTATGAAATCATTATTAACTATTTCTTTGTTTTCTATGTCTTTGTTAGCATGCACGACTAATACAAACATGTTTGAAAAATACTTTTTCATGAGTATTTCCCAGGTTTTTTGTTTTCAAAAACATCAGATACAGTTATTGGTTTGAATGGTTATGAGTATGCATTACTTACAAATGAAAATTTAGTAGTGAAAACATGCGAGCAGGCAGGACAAATTGATATTGCTACTGTTGCTGACTATGATTATTATCGGTTCAAACTTCTTTTGACTTCATGTATCGCAATAGATAAATTTTCTACTGCTGTAGCCTCTCAAGGCAATAATTTCCCTCAAGATATTGATTCTGAATTCATCTACCAACTTCCAGCGACTATTACGCCATTTGTTAATTATAGTGATTTTTTAAGAAAGCAAGGTGAATCATTTCTTTCTTATGATGAAAAACTAAAGTTACTATAGAAAATGAGAATACTTTCAAATTATTGACGGCACGGGATGAAGTGTATCTTACCTTGCTCGCTCGTGGAGATTTTACTCAGGATGGCTATGAAGATTTACTTATTCAGTCAGAATGGTATGCACGAGATGCTTATGGAAAACATGTTGATCTAGTTATACTCAGTAAGAAAAACATTTATGGTTATGTTGAGATTGCTTGGAGACTCAATGAGTTATAGTATTTTTAATACTCTTCATAAGATGCATATTGAATACAAGATGTATCTTAACAATTCACACGCAAACAGGAGACTATGGTGTCAGCCACGACATCGAGACACAAGCACCATTTTTAATAGAAGCTATTATCAGCACTCCTTATTCGGCGGTTGTTATACACACTAATGTCGACGTTATCAACGCATCTGACACTGGCTCTATAACCCAGTTTGTTTATGAAGCTGAAGTTATTGAGACGCTTCGCGGCAAACAACATAAACAGATTCGATATACACTCTATGTTGAACAAGATGAGGATGTGATTTTAGATACCACTCCCATCATCATTACCCTGTGTTCTGACAATGATGAATATTACTGGCCAGGAGTAGATGCACAATTTAGCGGTGCCAGCTCCTTCGTTCAGGCAGCCAAAAACAATGCGTCACAAGTGGACAAGCATCAATCTCATTTTGCTTTCTGTGGCGTCAACTGATGGTTTTCGCCTTTATAAATACAAAAAGCGCCCCTTTCGGAGCGCTTTCGTTGTTTTTGGCTAGAGCCGATTATTCCCAATCAAGAATCACTTTGCCTGACATGCCGCTGCGCATTATGTCGAAGCCTTGCTGGAAGTCATCCACTTTGAAGTGGTGAGTGATGATTGGTGTTAGGTCAAGGCCAGATTGAATCAAGCTTGCCATCTTGTACCAAGTTTCAAACATTTCACGGCCATAGATACCTTTGATCACCAAGCCTTTGAAAATCACTTGGTTCCAATCGATACCCATGTCTGATGGTGGAATGCCAAGCAGTGCAATGCGGCCACCGTGGTTCATGGTTTTCAGCATTGAGTTGAATGCGGATGGGTTGCCCGACATCTCTAGGCCCACATCGAAGCCTTCTGTCATACCTAGCTCTGCCATCACATCGTCAAGCTTCTGCTCGGCAACGTTCACCGCGCGAGTCACGCCCATTTTGCGTGCTAGGTCGAGACGGTATTCGTTCACATCGGTGATCACGACGTGGCGCGCACCAACGTGCTTCGCAACCGCTGCCGCCATGATGCCGATTGGGCCAGCGCCGGTGATCAGTACATCTTCACCAACCAGATCGAACGACAGCGCAGTGTGTACTGCGTTGCCAAACGGGTCGAAGATAGACGCAAGATCATCAGAGATGTTTGCTGGGATCTTAAAGGCGTTGAACGCAGGGATCACAAGGTATTCAGAGAAACAACCTGTGCGGTTTACGCCCACACCAATGGTGTTGCGGCACAAGTGCGTGCGGCCGCCACGGCAGTTACGACAGTGGCCACACGTGATGTGACCTTCGCCAGAAACGCGGTCGCCGATTTCAAAACCACGGACTTCTTGGCCAATACCAACCACTTCACCCACGTATTCATGACCAACCACCATAGGAACTGGGATGGTTTTTTGTGACCATTCGTCCCAGTTGTAGATGTGTACGTCGGTACCACAAATCGCGGTTTTCTTAATTTTGATCAGCAGATCGTTGTGGCCAAGAACAGGCTTGTCCACTTCGGTCATCCAAATGCCTTCTTCTGGCTTTAGCTTTGATAGTGCTTTGATTTTCATAATTTAGCCTTAAATAAAGGTACTAGGTACTAGGTACTAGGTACTAGGTACTAGGTACTAGGTACTAGGTACTAGGTACTAGGTACTAGGTACTAGGTACTAGAATCCTAGATGATACCCATGTCTTTGCCCACTTCGATGAAGGCATCAATCGCGCGGTCTAGTTGCTCGCGTGAGTGCGCTGCAGACATTTGCGTACGAATACGCGCTTGGCCTTTTGGCACTACAGGGAAAGAGAAACCAATGACGTAGATGCCTTTTGCAAGCGCACGCTCAGCAAACTCTGCGGCCACTTTGGCATCGCCTAGCATGATTGGAATAATGGCGTGATCGGCACCACCCATGGTGAAGCCAGCCGCTTCCATACGGGTGCGGAAGTGCGCTGCGTTTTCCCATAGGCGCTCACGTAGATCGCCACTTTCTTGTAGCAAATCCAATACGCGAATTGAGGCTGCAACAATCGCTGGTGCCACTGAGTTTGAGAATAGGTATGGACGAGAACGCTGACGTAGCCAGTCGATCACTTCTGCTTTTGCGGATGTGTAACCGCCTGATGCGCCACCCATTGCTTTACCAAGTGTGCCAGTGATGATGTCGATGCGATCCATCACGTTATGGTACTCGTGCGTACCAGCGCCGTTTTTGCCCATAAAGCCGACCGCGTGAGAGTCATCTACCATCACAAGCGCGTTGTATTTATCCGCAAGGTCACAAATTGCTGGTAGGTTCGCAACCACACCATCCATTGAGAACACGCCGTCGGTGACGATCAACTTGTGGCGAGCGCCAGCCGCATCTGCTGCGATCAATTGCTCTTCTAGCTCAGCCATGTTGTTGTTTGAGTAGCGGAAACGCATTGCTTTACATAGGCGTACACCATCGATGATAGAAGCGTGGTTCAGTGCGTCAGAGATGATTGCGTCTTCTTTGTCCAGCAAGGTTTCAAATAGGCCCGCGTTGGCATCGAAACAAGAGGTGTATAGGATGGTGTCTTCTTTACCTAGGAACTGAGAAAGCTTTTGCTCTAGCTCTTTGTGGATGTCTTGTGTACCACAGATAAAGCGCACAGACGCCATACCAAAACCGTGGCCGTCCATGCCCTCTTTTGCCGCTTCAATCAGCGCAGGGTGGTTCGCCAAACCTAGGTAGTTGTTGGCACAGAAGTTCAGCACTTCTTCGCCACTGGCAATCTTAACGGCTGCTTGCTGGTGAGAAGTAATAATACGTTCAGATTTGTAGAGACCTTCCGCTTTCACATCTTCAAGTTGATCGCGAATTTGCTGGTAAAATGCAGACGACATGGAGAATTTCCTTCCAGTTTGATTGGCCAACCTTGAGGTCGGCTGATTATAGGGCAGCCTTTATGTGACAAGGGTCACAGGCGAATACGCGTTATTACTTTCAAGTGTAATCCATGGCAGAGAAAACGATTATCCCAGTATTTGGAAAAGCATTAGTGAATTTCAAGCACAAATGAAATTTATCCCCCTCCCCCATTCCATCCTAAAAAGAAAACGGAAGCACTTGGCTTCCGTTTTCATTGTTAACGCTAAGAGATGTTAGGCTCTGTTGACCTAAAAATTAAAGCGTTGCATGCCTGCTCCTGGTGCGAGCATTTTCTCGGCGATGTACTTGTGCACTGCCGTGGTGGGATGCGTCACGCCCCAGAACACGTATTTGTCTGAGCTGTGAGTGGCACAATCGTTGGTCAAGCTGTGGCTGTATAGGTAATCTGCAGAAGAGGCACGATTGATGTTCAAACAGGCGTCGCTGGCATTTACAAAACCATGTTGCTGTGGGTTTTGCGTCAGTTGTTCAAACAGGCCATGTGTATCGTAGAGGGTAATGTTGTAACCCTGAATGATGTAGAAGGCTGCTTGCGCTTTGATGAACTCATTAAACTCGACGATCTTCGCGCGCACTTTCTCTATTTCCGCTTGGGTGGAGTACTTGAACTGTGGCGCTTTGGTTGCGTCGGGTAAGGTCATCAGCATGATGTTCTTCGCCCCTGCGTCAGTGAGTTTGATTAGCGCGGTGCTGAAATCGGTTTTCACATCCACCACTTCGCGGTTGTAGTTCATGAAGTCGTTCAAGCCAAATTCCAGAGTGAACAAGGTGTTTTCTGGCTTGTAGTTTTTCGCCATTTTGGCGTACGTGAGGTAAGAAAGTACCTGATCTTTCACGCCAGTTAGCGCCACGTATTGGTTGGAACCAGCCGCGCCGCCCACAGCCCAGTTATAAAGAGGCAGTTTCTTCGCCTGCGCGATGTATTCCGTCCAAACAAAACCGTTAGAGAAATGGCCAAGGAACCAGGTATCTGGGTTGGGGAAGCGCCACTGCGCCGCGTTGAAGATGTTGCCGGTATCAGAAAGGCTGTCACCGAATGCGACAATCTTGTTGATTTGATCGGCTTGCATCACCGGATCATTGGTCCAAATGGTGTGGTTGTATGACCAACGGTTGTCCGCAGCAAAATAGGTGATGTCTGCGGCATCGTGCGTGACTCCTAGCGTCTCTTCACAACGTTGCTTAATCACGTTTTGTGATGTGTTGGTGTAGAACATGTTTTTCAGACGAACCGAGCTCCACCAGTAACCGTCGATGGTAAAGTAGCTGCCGTCCGGATTTTCCGCCCATTCCCAATCGGTCGCCGATTCGTCATGAGAGTTACCCGTTCGATACCAACAACGTACATAAGTATACGTTTCTTTGCTTTGCGTACTGAACACCTGTGCTGAAGTGATCGCTTCAGGAGAGAGAGCTGGCTCATCCGCCACTGCAGATGTGAAGGGCAACAGAGCACCCAACAGAATAGTTATCTTCTTCATAGAACTATCTTCTTATGTTTTGATTATTAATCACCAGTTGAGAGCATTTCTCACTGGGAACCTTCTCATTTTGAGTACAAACTCTATCAAGTCAACTAACTAAGTATTCAATTTTACAAAACTGGTACCAAAGTCAAAAAGCATTCATGGGATTTATAGCGCCATAATTTATAAATTTAGAATAATTACTCACTCACAATAGTTTAACATTCACTCTTTAGTAATTAAGCTTTTGCTTTATAAGAGTTTTAATCGAGCAAACCATGTTCACTCGTTCTGTTTAATCGGTGACAACCTGTTCATTATCTGTTCTATATGATGCATTTTTTTGGCATTTTATAATCAAGCGTTATAGCTAAGTAACGCAATTGAAAACACATGAAGTGACTTTTCATTGCGTATTTACGCATAAATAACCAGCTCAAAAGGAATAGAGCAAATGCATTACACAACAACAAAAGCTTCCGGGATTTTATCCCTCACTGCCCTTGCTGCAGCCATCATGACGTCCACATCGGCGCACGCAGTTCCGCCGATGGCCTTCGACGAAAGTGATCTTCCCACCAAATACATCGTGAAATTTAAGGAAGGCAGTAACGCTCGCTCAGCAATGACTCATAACCGCTTCTTTGCGCCAAACATGGTTCGTGAAGCGGTGTTGGATAAAGTCAAAGCGCGAAAAGTCGAAAGGCTTGGCAATCAAGCCATTTATAGCGTTGAAATCGACAACTCAGAACTCGGTGAACTGAGAAACCACACGGATGTGGAATATGTCGAAGTGGATCCACCACGCTATTTACTCAGTGAAACGACGCCTTGGGGTTATGGCGCGGTCAACGCCCAATTGTTGATGGACAGTGACGCTGGCAATCGCACCGTTTGTATCATCGATTCTGGCTACGATTTAAGCCACAACGACTTAAGCGGTAACCGCGTCAATGGCAGCAACGACAGTGGCACAGGATCATGGAGCGATCCGGGTAACAACAACGCCCACGGCACCCACGTTGCTGGCACCATCGCAGCGATTGCCAACAATGAAGGCGTGAAAGGCATTATGCCGAATCAAAACGTCAATCTGCACATTGTGAAGGTGTTTAACGAATCAGGCTGGGGATACTCTTCGAGCTTGGTGAAGGCGATTCAAACTTGTGCTGACAACGGCGCGAATGTTGTGAACATGAGCCTTGGTGGTAGCCAATCTAGCCGCACGGAAGAAAATGCCCTGAAGACGATTTACGATCAAGGCGTGTTATTGATTGCTGCGGCAGGTAACTCGGGCAATACCGCTCACAGCTACCCGGCTTCTTACGATTCTGTCATGTCCGTTGCGGCGGTGGACAGCAACAACGACCACGCAGCGTTTTCTCAAGCCACTAACCAAGTAGAAATTGCCGCGCCAGGTGTGGCGATTCTTTCAACTGTCACCGTGGGTGAAGGGGTGCTTTCCGATATCTCACTCAATGGCAGCAGCTACTTTGACCGTGGTGTGGTGCCACATAATCGCCTGATTGTTAGCGGCAGCAATTATGTGCCAGCACCCGTGGCAGGTAATGTTACCGCAGCGCTCGCCTCTTGTGACGTCTCTTCCGGCCAATATGTGTGTGACGATATGAGTGGCAAAATCTGTTTGACTGAGCGTATCGACAATCAAACCGCCTCCGCTCGTCCAGAAATCAACGCGGTGAAAGCGTGTCACGATGCCGGAGCCAGCGCGGCGATTGTCTACAGTAATTCTGCACTGCCGGGCTTGCAGAATCCATTTGTGCTCGATAACAACGACAGCTACCGCATGGTTTCAATGACGGTTGATCGCACATTGGGTCTGGAGCTGGCGAACGTAGTTGGTCAAACGGTGACGGTTTCCACCACCACAGGTCGCGATTACGAGTACTACAATGGCACGTCAATGGCGACGCCACACGTGACCGGCGTCGCGGGCTTAGTTTGGAGCTTCCACCCAACTTGTACTGCGCAACAAGTGCGTAAGGCGTTAACCGCAACGGCAACCGATATCGATGTTGCAGGACGTGACAACCGTACAGGCTATGGCTTGATCAATGCTGACGCTGCCAAAGCGTACTTAGATGCCGGTTGTAATGGCCCAGTAGGTACGGGTGGAGATACGTACACCAACAGCAATGTGGTGTCGATCCCTGATAATTCACGTGCGGGTGTGATCAGCGTTTTGGATGTAGCGCGCTCTGGCGACGCTGGTGTGGTTAGCATCGATTTAGATATCAGCCACACTTACATTGGCGATCTTAAGGTCACACTCACCTCACCAACTGGTGGAGAAGTGGTGCTGCACAACAACACTGGCGGTTCAGCGAATGACATTCGTCAAAGCTACCAAGTGGATTTCAGCGGTTTTGAATCTCAAGGTGTTTGGGAACTAAAAGCCGTAGACAGTGCCAGAAGAGACACAGGGACGATTAATAGCTGGACATTAACCTTCCAGTAAGGAGTCATGATGAAGAAGTTCACCGCAAAAACGACCGCGATGACGACAACGATTCTCGCCCTCACCATTGCCGCGGGGTATTCCTTCGCCAATAACAAAGGGTTTCCTGTCGATGGTCAAAACGAAGCGTTCGCCACTCAACAACCGGCAAGATACTTTGTTAAGTATCAAGCAGGCAAAGAGAGCGAGGTCCGTGAGCTTCTTCGCTCGCTCAAGATCGAAGTGGTGGATGCCTTGGTCAAACAACGTGTGTTGGTGGTCTCCGGTAGCCAAGAGCAAATGGATCAACTGGCTCAAAGCGAATGGATAGACTACACCGAACAAGAGCCTGTTAGGCAACTGTACACCCAGTAATCGAGCGCATTGAGCCAAGCAAAAACGCCCCAGCATGTTGGGGCGTTTCGTCTATTGTTGGCCACTGTTTAGGGTTCGCGGCCATTTATTATGCCTATCATATTTGTACCCGTCATAGAGGGTCACTGCGCGATGGCTTGTTCTCTTTCCACATTATCTTGGCTGTTTTCGGCAAGCCAGTAGAGCCAAATCATCATTAGGCATAGAGCGAAACAGAGCCCAAATAGCCAGTTTGAGTTGAGCGAATCGATCACCATACCGCCGACCAATGGTGACACTGCAAAGCCCAACGAATAAAGCGCCGATGCGCCAAAATAGGAGCCGCGCAAATGCGCCGGTGCCAAGCGGTCAATCTGCACATTCAAGGTTGGGAAAGCAATCACTTCGCCTAAGCTCATGACAAAACAAGCCAGAGCCCAGCCCCAAGGTAAATCCGCTGGCGTGAGCATAAATCCGATTTGTGCCAACGCCATCAACATCATGCCAATACGCGTACGCAAAAAGAGTGGCACGTGCTCAAGCCATTTCAGCATCGGGAACTGGAAAATAATGATGGTCAACGTGTTCACCAGCACCAATCCGGCCACCAGCGTAGCTGCATCGGTAATATCTGAACGCACGATGACCTGTGGGATCGACGATTCCAACTGGGCATAGATAAACATCATCAAGAAGTTGGCAATCATCAATTTCACAAAGATGGCATCGCGGCTAATCACCTTCATCGTGGCACGGAAGTTAGGCAACAAAGAGGGATCGGGCTTGGTAAAGGTCTGTTTGCGTTCAATGCCAAAAAACAACCACACGGTGTAAAGCAAATACGTCACACCGGTGATGTAGAAAAGATGTTGCGGTGAGCTCAAACCAATCGTCACCCCCAACAGCGGGCCAATCGCGCCACCCAAGTTGAGCAAAAAGTAACGAATATTCAGCGCCAGTTCGCGGTCTTTCACGTTGGCAAGATTATCGCCAATCACCGCTTTGGCGGGCGCTTCGATCATCGGACGCATTAGGCCCGTCACCAGCATCAGAAAGTAGAAGTGCCACAGTTGATCCGCCAAGGCGATGCCTGTGTACGCCGCAGACGCCACCAAACTGCCGCTCACCATCACCCACTTGCGGCCAAACTTATCGGACAAATAGCCCGAATAGAGCCCCGTCACCGCGCCAACAATCGCCGAGCCAGCCAGCATGCCGCCGATTTGCGCCGCACTGGCGTTGTAATCTTGGTATAGGAAAACAATTAAAAATGGCCACGCCATGAAATAACTGGTGCGCGCCAGTAAAGTCCCACTGAGCACCGTCCAGATGGAAAAATTGAAACGCCTTATTCTCTCTCTTTGAAATAAACTTTCTCTCTCCATACGCCTAGCCTCTCTCATCCGTTTTTTCTGTTTTTTTCTTTTTTAAGTTTGTGTCAACGTGCCCATCGCAGTACCCATCGCAAGCGTTGAAAGCGCTCTCTTTAGCAATCGGTTGCTGATCACAATTTGGCCAGTATAGAGAGCCAAGTCACAATATGTAACCCCATTGTTAAAATTAATTTTCTCTCTTATACCGCGAGCTAACGTACTGCCTGAAATGTGTTTTTTGAACCAAACAAACGTGAGCGGTTGCGCGCGAAAACAGGCGGATTTCTGTTACACTGCCAAGCCAAATAATGTTGTACAAGAAGCGCATTCTCATGGTTAACCCGAAACTCATCGCCCTCCTGCCCGATCTTGCCAGTTTTATCTTGGTGGTGAATGAGGGCAGTTTTACCGCCGCAGCAAAAAAGCTCGATGTGACCCCTTCCGCGTTAAGCAAGTTGATCACCCGCTTAGAACAGGCATTGCAGGTGAAATTGTTTGAGCGCACCACGCGCAAATTGCTCATCACTCAGGCGGGGCAAAAAGTGTATGACCAAAGCATTGCGATGGTGAATGCCGCTCAGCAAGCAATTGAGATTTCTGCCTCTGACCACAGTGAGCCGGCTGGCGCCTTAACCGTAGCGGCGCCAGAAGCGTTTTTGAACTCCGTACTGCAACCTTTTGTGGTGCCCTTTTTACAGCAGTACCCGAATATCCAACTCAAACTGCGCGCCGCAGACGGCCAGATTGATCTGTTTCGCGACAATATTGACGTGGCGTTTAAACTGACCGACAAACCAGATGAAAATTTGGTGCTCAAAGAGCTCAGTAAAACCCATCTGGTTTTGTGCGCCTCTCCGGATTACCTCACGCAGCGTGGCATGCCCAGCCACCCGACCGAACTCACCGAGCATGACTGCTTATATTTGGCAGAAAACGACAAAGACAACCTGTGGTCATTCTTTAAAGACGAGGCGTTTTATTCGGTGGCTGTTTCGGGTCGCTATGCCGTTAACCATTCCCAAATGCGTCTGAACGGCGTCAAACAAGGGCTCGGCATCGGCATCTTCCATGATTTTGTGATTCGCGAGGCGCTTGAACGCGGTGAAGTGGTCAAGGTGTTGGACGATTGGATGATCAAAAGTAATTATCATGGCGCGATTGCCATGCAATATCCGCAAACCAAATACATGCCCGCTCGTTTGCGCGTGTTTATCGATTTTATTAACCAGAAGTTGGTGTTGTGATGCTGAAAACCATTCATCATGTCGCGATTATTTGCTCCGACTACCCTCGCTCAAAGCAGTTCTACAGTGAACTGTTAGGGCTGACGATCATTGCAGAAAATTACCGCGAAGCACGAGATTCTTATAAGCTCGATCTGGCGCTGCCTTGTGGTACGCAGATCGAACTGTTTAGTTTTCCCAAAGCACCTGAACGGCCCAGTTTCCCAGAGGCGCAAGGGTTAAGACATTTGGCGTTTGTGGTGGAAGACATTGTGCAGATGAAACACTATTTAGAAAGCCACGATGTGCTGGTCGAGCCGATTCGGATCGACGAGTTTACCGGTAAGCAGTACACCTTTTTCGCCGACCCCGATGGCCTGCCGTTGGAGCTGTACCAACAGTAGCTTTACCAACGATAGCTTTACCAGCGATAGCGTTATCACGCTAACCAAGGTGATTTGGGTGAGAGTACCCAAATCACCTTAGAACGCGTTCTGCGATCTCTTCAAAACGCGCATTTAAACCTCTCTATTTAAACCTCTCTATTTAAAAAATGGCTCGATTCAAATCGCTGAGCTTAACGCCTAGCTAAACACGGTTTTCAAACGTTCAACACGATTAAAAAGCAACCAATCGAGCAGCAGCGCTACCACTATGCTTGCACCCGCCAGCGGGAAGAGCACGCCGATCACCACGAGCGTCACCAACGCTGTTTTCCACACGCCATCGCTGGCAAATTTTGCGGGCACGCCCAGCTTACCCTGACCAACAGGACGACGAAGCCACCACATGATTCCCCCTGTCACGGCAATCACCACAAAGGCCAAACACAATAGCGCATTGGCCACTTTATTGAACACACTGATGTCTCCTTGGTGCAGCGCAATCCCTGCCGCCATGGCTTTGGCGACGAGGTTGTAATCTTTCCATGTCACATCGGCCAATAGCGCACCGCTGTATTGATCAAAATGGCTGGTGCGATCCTGCGTCGGGTCGATAATGTCGCCGCTCATGGTGTTGGCAGAAAGGGTAAAGACGCCTGTTTCTGAGCGAGGAAAATTGAGTTTGTAATGGGTAAAACCTAACTCACGCGCTTTGTTCACCATGGCATCAATGCCGATGTTTTCCATCATGGAGTGATGCGCTGAATCTGCCATTTTGCTGTGATCGTGAGAGACAGGCAGTGGCGTTTGTTCCAAATTCCACGGCATTTCTTCTTCACTGCCATGGTTAAGATCTTGGTGTGTGAGGGTAGAAAGCGGCACATCGTCCCATTTCTGCGCGGGGAAGCTACTCCAAGGTTGCACAAACTTGCCTCCCCAAATCCCTGCCCACGCCAAGCCTGAAAGCAAGAAAAAGAGCAGAATAATGCTGGTTAGCCCACCTAGATTGGCGTGCAGATCTCGCATCATCACGCGCTTGCCTGAGTGCAAACGCACGCGCAAAAAGCCCGCACGGCTAGCGTTATCTCGTGGCCACCACAAGTAAATCCCCGTCACCAGCAACAAAGTCGACAAACTGGCCGCCACTTCGATGAGGTAATCGCCATACTCACCCATCAGCAGCTCGCCGTGAATATCATTCGCCAATTGGTACCAACTGTCGCTGCGGTCAATCGTGCCAAGCACTGCGCCAGTGTAGGGATCCACCGTAACAAAACGTGAGGTGCCGTCGGCAAACTTGACGTTAAAACGGTTGGCTAAATCGGCCTGTTTCGCTGGCACAAATTGGCTAATGGTGCCCTCTGGATAACGCGCTTGCACATTGGCCAACTGAACCGATGGCAATACCTCATGATGTTGAGGCGTGACTTGAAGAATGGATTGATAGCGAGCCAATTCGATTTCATCATCAAACAGCATCACAAGCCCAGTGACACTGAGCATCAGCATAAAGGGGATAACAAATAGCCCGGCATAAAAATGCCAACGCCAGGTGAGGAAGTAACGAGATTTTGCACGCGAGCTGGGCTTGGCGGTCTTAGAGTGATCGCTCAACATTTTATAAATTCCTTTTGCAAACGCTAAAAAACACCGTGTCCGAAGCGGAAACAGTGCGCTTTGAGCGTGTTGACTTTACTTAAATGAGTGTTGTTTTAGGTTTTGTATTAAGTCAGCGTCGTGAAAGGGGGCGCGCGCGGAACTTGTCTTTCAAATCGCACACTTAGAGCCAAAAAAGTGTAGCGGTCTGAAATAACCAAGCTCTGTCGTGTAAGAACAAGTGCAGTTGGAAGCGAATCTTGATGGAAGGTAGAAAAATGGCTAAAGGGACAAGGCTTACCACTGTGAGTGGGCACCTCTTCGCCTTCTTCTATTTGAACCAGTTCAAAGCCATTAACGGTACAAAGCGTCGCCCATACGCCTGCGCTGCTACCATGAGCATTGATAACAGGCATTAACGTGACTAATACCCAGCTTAACGCGGTTGCCACGAGCATTGAACGATGGAAAGAAGATAAACGCATCATAACCGTTATGTAACAATTTGCTCGAAATGTTATAGCAAAGCGTTAATCCTTGCAAAAGGGAGGTGAATAAGTGATTCGTTTATCACAAGAAATCACGCATTGGGTTACGATTCTCATCACGATGCTCCTCCCTTTTAAGTTTGATCTTGCTTCCATAACAGCTAAGCAATTGGATTTACATCGTTTTTAGCTATTAAATCTATCGATAATTCCCATTAAACAAATGCGGTTTATAGGGATATATTTCCCGTGGGCAGAAAAGAGCTTTTGATAACCAACTTGGCATAAATAGACAAGTAAGTTGGTGCAACGCATTGGAGAGCAACCATGCATATGTCAAAAAGCTTTTTATTAATTTCGATGGGTTTGGCGAGTATTTCGGTACACGCTCAAACGCTTACTCGTGACAATGGTGCACCTGTTGGTGACAACCAGAATTCGATAACCGCAGGGGAAAACGGCAGCGTACTGCTGCAAGACGTTCACCTAATCCAAAAACTTCAGCGTTTTGCCAGAGAACGTATTCCTGAGCGAGTGGTGCATGCTCGCGGTACAGGTGCGCATGGTGAATTCGTCGCATCTGGTGATTTCAGCGATTTAACTCTTTCTTCTCCTTTTGCTCAATCAGGAAAAGTAACCCCTGTATTTGTGCGTTTTTCTACAGTGGTTCACTCTAAAGGTTCACCAGAAACTCTGCGTGACCCGCGTGGATTTGCGACCAAATTTTATACCGACCAAGGCAACTGGGATCTTGTTGGCAACAACCTACCCGTCTTTTTTATTCGTGACTCGATCAAGTTTCCTGACATGGTGCATTCATTAAAACCGTCTCCGGTCACCAATCTTCAAGATCCGAATCGTTTTTTTGATTTTTTCAGTAGCCAGCCAAGCGCAACCAACATGCTGACTTGGGTTTACACCAATTTAGGCACCCCTGCGAGCTACCGCACGATGGATGGCTTTGGTGTGCACGCGTACAAATGGATCAACCAAAAAGGTGAAGTGAACTACGTTAAGTTTCACTGGAAGAGCCAACAAGGTGTGAAGAGCTTACGCCCGGCGGAAGTGACCAGAGTGCAAGGGGAAGATTTCAATCACCTGACTAATGATCTCTATACGCAGATTAACGCGGGGAACTTTCCGAAGTGGGATCTTTACGTCAAAGTGCTTTCTCCAAAAGCGTTGTCAAAACTCGATTACAACGGTCTAGACGCCACCAAAGTTTGGTTGGATGTGCCTGAGAAAAAAGTTGGCACCATGACGCTCAATCGTGTCCCCGATAATTTCTTTTTAGAGACAGAACAATCTGCCTTTGCGCCATCCAACATTATTCCTGGTATTGAGCCTTCGGAAGATCGTCTGCTTCAAGGCCGCTTGTTTGCTTATGCCGATACGCAGTTGTATCGCCTCGGTGCCAACTTATTCCAGCTGCCCGTCAACAGCCCGAAAAGCCCAGTGGCCAATCACAACCAAGATGGCCCAAGCAACAACTCTACGGGTTTAAGCGATGCGACGGGTTTAAGCAATGCGAACAGCTTAGACGTGAATTACGAGCCAAGCCGTTTGGTTAATCTGACCGTGGATAAACAAGCGAGAGCAGTAGAAACACCACTTTCTGGCCATGTTCAACAGCAGGCAATCCGCAATCCGCGAGATTTCTTCCAAGCTGGCGTGCTTTACCGCAGCTTGAGCGAACAAGACAAGGCGGACTTAATTCACAACCTCTCTGGCGATTTAAACAAGGTTAATGATGCCGAAGTCAAAGCCATCATGGTGAGCTACTTCTACCGTGCAGACAAAGAGTATGGCACTCGTCTCGCCAAAGCGACTGACGTCAATCTAAAACAAGTCACTAAACTGGCGTCGATGTAAAAAGTTTTGGCCCATAGAAGAAAATTCTGCTCTTTTCTGCCCCGAAAAACAGGGCTTCTATGGGCCAAATTTGCTCAATGGAGAGACCACCAATGAAGCGATTTACTCACATTATTTTGTTTTGCTCAGTGACGATTTATTCCATCTTTGCGATTTCGAGCGAAACTGACACAGTTCAAGAAGATCTTTATCAATCCCTCATCGGTTTATTTTTTGATGCCACTAGAATAGGTAATGGCGAAGTCATCAATGAGTTTTTGGATGCCGGTTTTCCGATTAACGAAAGGAATTACCAAAGCTATACCGCCTTGATGGTCGCAGCCTATCAGGGCCAACGAGAGATTGTTCAACTGTTGTTGGCAAGGGGTGCCAATGCTTGTTTACAGGATAAGAGAGGCAATACTGCGCTGATGGGGGCGTTACTCAAACGTGAAATTGGTATTGCTAAGGATCTTTATCAAGCAGACTGCCCCAGCGATTTGCTCAACAAAGCGGGACTGGATTTGAAACAATTTGCCGAAATATACGGTCAATCTGAAGTACTAAAATCGCTAGCGAAACAACAACCTATAACATCTATTTCCTCTGGAGGAAAATAATGAATAAACACACCTTACTTGCTGCCGTTTTGCTTTATTCGACCTCTTCATTTGCGCAGAGTTTGAGCGTTGAGATGAAGGACTTATCCAGCAATCAAACACTCGGCACCGTGACCATCACTTCAAGTGACTACGGAACGGTGTTGACTCCTAATCTCAAAGGGCTACCTAGTGGCCTGCACGGTTTTCACCTCCACGCCAATGGAAGCTGTGAGAGCAGCAACAAAGACGGCAAAGTGGTATTAGGAGGGGCGGCTGGTGGGCACTATGACCCGCAGAATAGTGGCAAACACGGCTATCCATGGACTGAAGACAATCACCTTGGCGATCTACCTGCACTGTTTGTTGATGCATCAGGTAACGCGTCACAGCCGGTGCTTGCCCCTCGTGTTGCGTTAAAAGATGTCCAGGGCCGCGCTCTGATGATCCATGCAGGGGCTGACAATCACTCAGATCACCCAATGCCGCTGGGCGGCGGCGGTGCGAGAATTGTGTGTGGTGTGATCAACTAACCCAGCCTTAGCCTCCCAACATGGCTCTTCGATTCTTCTAGGCTCAGGGAATCTTAGGAGCCAAAACAACAAAGCCGCCTTTGAGTAGTCAGGCGGCTTTTATTGCCAAAACGAGTTCACATTATTGTAAGCGCTGTGCTTACTTACTCAGTATCGAGATTGGCAGATTGGCTTAACCAAACAATTTGCCCCAAATGCTGGTTTTCTTCTTCTCGTGGTACTCTTTACGCAACTCATCCACTTCAACCAGAGCTTGCTTGGCAGCCTCAAGATTTCCCTGTTCAAGCTCACCATTCACTTTATCAAGTGCCACTGTCAGCTTGTTAAAGCCTTCATGATACAAGTCGTTTTTCTCCGGTGCGTATTCGCCGGTTTTTGAGTTTGCCACCAGCGAGCGCAATTGGTTGACAGCCGCTTGCATAGACTCAATATCCTGAGCTTCCGCAGCTTGACGAAATTCCAACTTCATCTCTTTCATGTTGGCTTTTAAATCCACTTTGCTTTCTTGGTTGGCAAGCCCGGTAAAAGAGACCATCACCAATGCTGAGCCTAACAATACTTTACTTAACTTCATTACTTCTCCGAGTTTTGTTGTCTTTATTTTTCCGCAGCAAGTGTACTCTATGAAGTCTGAAAATAGGGTAAAGAAATTGTAAAGATCACTGACGTAATGACGCCAACTCGTCGATAGGCCCCCTGCCCCTTAACTCAAGAAAATCGAGAAATTGCGATGGGCTATGTGTAATCACACGATGTGAATCAATGCCGACAGAGTCCAGTAGCTCGCTAGCAAGATCTAACTTGCCAACATCCTGACAGAAATGAGCATCACTGCCCGTTGTAAAATAGACGCCAAGTGCTTTGCCTACACGTGCAATCTCGTAGCAACGCTCCACACTGCCGACTCGGCTGTGCCCTTTCAGAGTGGAGTTATTGATCTCGATGGCCACGTTATGCTCTTTGGCACAGTGAAGTACGGCATGGAAATCAAAGTCAAAATGAGGGTTACCTAAATGCCCCAACGCATCGATTCGGCCACCTTGAATCACATTGAGCAATGCTTGGGTGTGCGCTTCTTTGTTGGATGGCGCAAAAACAGGCTCGTGGAAACTGGCGATCGCCCAATCCAAGTTGGGGTCTACGCTAAGAGGGAGGTCAATCTCGCCTTCGGTATTGAGAATATTGGCTTCCACGCCACGTAAAATCGCCACGCCTTCGAGGAAACGAGGCAATACACGCTGGTTGGCGAAAAACCAATAGTGAGGCGCGCCTGGCATGGATTCTGCGTGGTCAGTGGTACAAAACATGGCCAAGCCGTTTTCTTTTGCGCTACGCGCATTTTCAATCAGCGTGCTATAGGCGTGGCCACTCGCATAAGTATGACTGTGCGTGTCGATCTTCAGTTCCATTTCACCTCTCTAATTCACTTAATCGGATTGACATCGACATTGTACGACACTTCGTAGTGCAACGATCTGATGTGAAATAAGTTTACTCTTCACTCAGCGCTTTTATCAGGGGCAGCGCCTTTTCCCAACCATGATTGAACATGGAAACAAAATCGCTGTGCGTGGTGATCGTCACCATCAACAGCAGTTTTCCATCTTTAGGGCGAAGTTGGTAGCTTTCCGTTGAGCCAATCCATTTCATGGCAACATCGCTGTCTATGTCTTGAACATGTTCTGGGTTAAAGATGGCAACATGATGAAGTTCGATCCGCTGCTGCGGTTCAATCGCGTCAATCACCGCACGCGTGCCTCCCATGTCTGGGTCAAAGAACTTGATGTCTTCCCCTTCTTGCCAGACGCCGTCAAATTGCGAGTGAGGAGAAAACGCTTTTGCCCACTGTTTATACAGTTCCAGATCCGTCAGCACTTGCCACACTTTCTCCGGTGTCGCGTCGATTTCAACATGATAATTCAATGTCAGCATACTCTAGCCTCCCTGCTTGTTTAGTTAACACGCTAGCCTATACAGGCTAAAAATCAACCAGTTATTTTTTGGCAAGCGGCATAATTTCGACAATACTTATCCAAAGTAGGCGCGATCTCTCGATTTCGCCCACAACACCGAGTAGTTGTTTGGTGACAAGGATTGAAACGAAGACGCGAACCTGGAGCGCTCATGAAGAAACAACGTTACCCGCTGAGTATTCATATCACGAGTCTGTTTTTAGTGCTGACAACGGTTGTTGGTATTGTTCTGATCACCATCAGCTACAACCACTCGCAAACCTTGTTGAGCAAAAGTGCCGAAGGGTTGAGTAACGAGCACGCTCACAAACTGGAATCGGCGTTTCAAACCTCTGTTGGTCCAATTTTAACCACGTTGGATTTTATGGCTGTGAGTGCTTTTCTTGATGAATACAACAATGAGAACAAGCTAAAACCGTGGTTAAGCGCTCTGGCCCATATTTTTGAAGAAAATCCCAATTTGGTTGCACTGTATCACGCATCTGAAAGCGGGACTTTCACCCAATATCGTATGCTGAATTCGCCCACCATCCGCCAAAGTTTTTCCGCTCCAGCGAACGCGCTTTTCCTGATTAACAATACCCATGTGGATGGCACCAACGAGTTCATCTTTCTCGACAGCCAGTTTGAACGAATGGACTACAAAAAGACCAATGACAACACATTTGATCCTCGAGTGAGACCTTGGTTTATCAACGCCGAAATGGACGGCGAGATCAGACTGACAGAGCCATATTTTTTTTACTTTCTAAAAACCAACGGGGTGACGCTTTCTCGACGCTCGGTGAATGGGCAATACGTGGTGGGAGCCGACTTCACTTTGGCCACCTTATCAAACCAGCTTGAACAGCTCGCTTATTCAGATCGAACTCGCCTTGCCTTGCTCGATAAAGAGGGACGTTTACTGGCGCAGCACCAAGTTGGCCTAGACATTCAAGCCGATGTCAGCGAACAGCAACAAGCGCTTAAAACCAGTATTTTTGCCTCGCTGCTCGCAAAGGTTGGCTACCCGACCACCCTATTTGAAACCGCCACCTTCAACGGCTTGGATTGGTCAATCACCATGACGCCGGTTTTTCTCACTGACAAAGTGCAGCTTTCACTGGCGGAAGCCTCACCCACCGATGAGATCTTGGCGGATCTGCTCTCGATGCGTGACAAACAAGTGCTCACGGCGATTCTTCTACTTGCCATCTGTTTTTGTGTGGTGTGGCTAGTGGCCAATCGGCTTTCAAAGCCCCTTATCAATCTTGTGTATCTGACAGACAACATCGCACGCTTTAACTTTAAGAAAACACGTTATCCTCAGAGCATGATCAAAGAGGTCTCTAACCTCACCAGCTCCATTGAATTGATGGAACACACACTGCACGATTTATTGCGATTATTGCGTGATACCGCTGGTAACCAAGAGTTTGAAGTGTTGGCCAAAACCATTGCGCACCAAGCGTATTTGGTGACCAAAGCTGAAACCATCTTGCTCTACATTCAGTCGGAAGAAGAGAAAAAGCTGATTTTGGCCGCCAATCACGCCATCATTCCATTCAAGGTCGACATCAATGATTTCGTTAATGAAACCCCTTGGTTGATGGCACAACTCAAGGAGGGCGATACCATCCACCTTGATCGCTCCACCAATGCGTTAAAACGTCATCAGGACACGATTTTTAACTCAGATATTTTTCTTTTTCCGCTCCTTAATCGTGAAAAACAATTGGTCGGCATTGTCACTGTGGGCTATGAGCGCCCACCCAGTGAAACCGAGCTCGCCAAGCACGCATTCTTGCGTGAGCTACTCAGTTTTGCCGAAATCGCCAAAGACAATATTGACCAAATGCAGCAACAAAAAGAGATGCTCAACGCCTTCATCGAGCTCATTGCCTCTGCGATCGATACCAAATCGCCCTACACTGGCGGGCATTGTCAACGCGTTCCACAGTTAGTGACTTGGCTGACGGAAGTGGTGGAGAAAGACAACAAATACTTCCCTAGCTTTAAAGTGAATGCCAAACAATGGGAAGAAATCAGGCTCGCGGCATGGATGCACGACTGTGGCAAGGTCACCACACCAGAATACGTGGTGGATAAAGCAACAAAACTGGAAACCATTTACGATCGCATTCATGAAGTTCGTATGCGTTTTGAATTACTCAAACTGCAAGGGGAAGTGGACTATTGGCGTGCACGCAGCCAAGGGGAAGATCCCGATGCGGCAAAAGCACACCTCACCATGCTCCATCGTCAGTTGGATGACGAATTTGCTTTTGTGGCACGCTGTAATGCGGGGGGTGAGTCAATGGCCGAAGCGGACATTGAAAAACTCAACACAATTGCCAATCGCCAGTGGAAGCGAACGCTTGATGATCAACTGGGTGTTTCTTGGATTGAACAGCAACGGCACCGCAACACACCTGAATTACCCGTGATGGAGCCATTGCTGGCAGATAAAGATGTGCACAAAGTGCCATGGGAAGCAGGATTCCACCCAAGCCAACACTGGCAGCAAGCGTATGTACTCAAGCCGGGAGCGTACAAGTACGATCGTGGCGAGCTGCATAACCTGACGGTTCGCTACGGCACGCTCACGGATGAAGAGCGCTTTATCATTAATGATCACATCATCCAGACGCAAATTATGCTTAATCGCCTACCTTACCCTGAGCATTTAAAAAACATCCCTGAAATCGCCGGGGGGCACCATGAGCGAATGGATGGTAAAGGCTACCCACTCGGTCTTCATGAGGAAGAGCTCTCCGTACCCGCACGTATTATGGCCATTGCGGATGTCTTTGAAGCGCTCACCTCTGCGGATCGCCCTTACAAGAAAGGCAAGACATTAGCAGAATCGCTGGAGATCATGACCAATATGGCAACATCAGGGCATATTGATCCTAAGATCTATCTCTTGTTCTTAATCCAAAAAGTGGACCAGAAATACGCCAGCGCATTTGTTAACCGCAGCCAGTTGTCTGAGATAGACCGAGAGTCGCACATTGAGCGGGTGAAAAACTACATGCGCAACCAGTTCTGATATTACGCCTGCCTCTGTTTTAGAAACGGAGGACGCGACATGATCATCGGCCAAAGTACGTTGAGCATGGTGGCGAAAATGATCAATCCCAAACCGGTGATTTGCCAAAGAGAAAACGACTCATCAAAAAACAGCCATTGCCAAGCCGAGGTAAACAGTAAATTGGTAAAAATCAATGGGGCTAACTGAGAGCCGCTGTTCGCTAGCCGGTACGCTTTAGCTCTGTTCACTTGGGTATTGATGATCAAACAAGAAATCGCCAGCAAAGCGATAGCCACGGGCAAACTGAGCCAAGTTTGCAACGTTGCTGTTGCCTCTGACGCTGCGATATCGACAAACACCAAAACAGGCAGGAGCAACAAGGCGGCCAAGCTGAATGTCCAGAAGTTAATCTCCTTGGGTGACAGCGCACTCTTACTGGCTCGATAGAGCGTCAGTTGAGATCCCGAGTTGAACACTCCCCCTGCCAAACCCGCCAGCAATTCGAGCCTTAATGAGAACTCCCCTTCTTTCCCGGCCAATAATATTACGCCGACAAACGTCGCCACCAACGCCGCTATCGTCAATTTCGACACACTGGTTTTGAAAAAGAGACGCTCA
This sequence comes from Vibrio sp. 03_296, assembly GCF_002265885.1. NCBI lineage: Bacteria > Pseudomonadati > Pseudomonadota > Gammaproteobacteria > Vibrionales > Vibrionaceae > Vibrio > Vibrio sp. 03_296. The sequence continues at coordinate 30,318 of NZ_NPKW01000056.1, read as the reverse complement.
AGCAACGGCATAAACAATGGGCCAGTAGCAAAGAGCACCACGCTTTCCACCAAACTCAGATGTTGAAGCGACCAAAGGAAAAAGAGTTGGCAGAGGGCGATACACAGCGCGCGGCCGAGCAAGGGTTTCATTTCCGCCTTATTGGGTATTTTTATTTTAGTTATTCTTAATAGAGCCAATAGTAAAACGGCTGGCAAGGCAAAGCGTAAAAAGCTAAACCATTCGATAGGAACAATATCGACTAAATATTTGGAAATCAGACCTGTCACCGATAAACTCAATGTCGACAGGAGCATATACAAGATAGATTTGTCTAATGTGTGCATTTCACTACTCCTCAGTACCCGCTCATTTTAGGCGGATATGCGGGGTGAAAATAGCGAGTAATACTGACCATATCTGTAAGGTAAACTAACATGAGAAAACAAGTACCACTCAAATCTCTCTATGCTTTTGTCGCGGTGGCAGAAACGGGCAGTATGACCGAAGCGGCCAGTCTGCTTCATGTTAGCCATTCTGCAATCAGCCAAGCGGTCAAATCACTAGAAACTCAGGTCAATCGGCCACTGTTTGAAAGAGTGGGCCGACACGTTCGCTTAAACAATCATGGTAAGAAATATTACAAACAAGTCGCGCCAGCACTAGAACAGATTGTTAAAGCAACCGAAGAGTTGGCCCAATCCAATGACATTGGACGAATAACCCTCAACATGGTGAACTCCCTCGCTCTGCACTGGTGGATCCCACGTTTGGATGACTTACAACAATTTGCGCCAAACCTGGATGTTCGGCTCTCCAATTTGACGGGTATTTTTCATCTTGAGCAACAAGGAGTCGACGTAGCACTGGTCCATGGTAGCCCTGATGAATGGCAAGATTACTACTGTGAAAAACTCAGTGACGATGAACTGATTCTGGTTTGCAGCCCAGAGTTACTTGCTCATCAGCCTTCTGTGCCCGAGCTGCTGACCCAATCGCGCATCATCACCGTAACGAATGAGCGGAGAAAAAACGATTGGGATATTTGGTGCCAGGCGCAGCAGTTCCCACTACCTAAAACCGATAAGCACTTGCAGTTTTTAGTTTCGGTTCAGGCGGTTCAAGCAACCATACGACGACTGGGTGTACTAGTGACCCATAAACTGTTCGTCAAAGATGACATTGATGCCGGGCTGCTCACGCAAGTCGGCCCGAGTGTGGTGAATCCTGATCTCGCTTTCTATTGGGTGTGCCATCCTAGCAAACTCAAAAACGAAAGTGTTTTAACGCTGCGCAATTGGATCAGGAATGACTTCATACCAAAATGAGAAAAATTCATGCTTGCCATGCGTCAAGACGCAAGTTAGATTAAATCCATTCCCTCAGTGAATACTTTACATTGCATTTTTAACCAAAAGAGGGTGACCAATATGATCGTAACAACGACTCAACATATCGAAGGCAAAAAAATCATCGCTTACAAAGGCGTTATTGCAGGAGAAGCCATTTTGGGTGCGAACCTGTTTAAAGATCTCTTCGCCGGAATTCGAGACATGGTTGGTGGACGTTCTGGTACATATGAACGCGAGTTGGAAAGAGCAAGAACCATTGCTTTTCAAGAGCTGGAACAAAAAGCACGCGAGTTGGGTGCCAATGCGATCGTCGGTGTTGATATCGACTATGAAGTCTTGGGACAGAGCAATGGCATGCTGATGGTTTCAGCCAGTGGTACGGCCGTCGTTATAGAATAGAAATTCATAATAGCGCATCCAATGCGCTATTTTTATGCATAAGAACTAAGACTTTAGTTCAGGAAATATGAAATTATTATGAAAGCTTGTCTTAAAGTATTTACACCTAAAGAAAAAAGCTTTTAAATTGCATGCATATCCAATGTGATGCAGATTTACGACGCTTTCGCTTGCGCGTCTGGAATTGGCCGAGTTCAACTGAACTCGGCCTTTTTACTTTTTTAACCTAAGATTTTCTTACCTAAGAACTACGGACGTGTTGGATTAATCGTCAGTGGCTCCAATGTCACCACCGCATTGACCCCGGCACCTGGGTGATCGACGTATGAAGTGTCTTGCATGAGCGTATAGTACACGTCAACAAAGTCGTCATCGTTGGTTAAAACGCCATCAGGGATCGCATCAATAATTTTATTGGTGATCTGCGGGATGATCGCGTACGCCTGAACTTCTGGATCCGGAATCGCTTTCAACACTTCTTCTGCCACCTGAACCAGCAACTTAGCTAGCTGTTTGTAGTCCGTGCCATCATCTTGTTCCATCAGCACCATATCCGCGGCCCCCCAGCGATAGCGGGACCAATGGATCACAATTTGATTAGGGTAATAATCTTTGTTGTCGTAATCCAGGTAAGGCATTTCCACAAGATCCAATGCTGGCTCATCTCGACTCGGATTCACCCCCGTCACAATGGCATAGATCTCTGCTTTGCCTGAGATCCAAGGTTCTTGGTCATCAGATAAGCGGATTTTCTTCAGTTGTGTGGTTTGGATTGGCGCGGTCGTTTCTGCCGAAAGGCTATATTGCGGTGCCATGCGAGGGGCTGCATTGCGTTCTTTTTCCACCACATAAGGCTGGATCTGCGTTGGTTGGCCTAAGCGTTTCATCTCCGCCTGCATGGCTTGTAGGCCTGCTTTAAGCTCTTTTGTACTGTTGTTATCGACAACAATGACTGGCACATCAGGCATGTTGTAAACATCCAATTGGTGGATCTGACCGTTGACATCAAAAGCTTCAATGTACTGCCAAAGCTCATCATCACCACTTGGTTCAAAAGCGAACAATGGTGAAACATCCCCTTTCTGCCAAGCCGCGAGCATCGCTTCATTGGCAAGGCGAACTTCAAGCAGTTCGTCGGTGTACTCACTCACGCCTTTCCAAGTTCGAATTTGCTCATCGGCTTGAACGAAACGTCGGCTCATTTGCGCCTGTGGTTTCTGCTCAACCAAAGTGGAAATGGGAACATTGAGTTGCTGAGCGTTGATGTTTTGACGAAGCGTGGATTCAACCGAGCTGTAGTTTTCACCCAGTTGCTTGGCAAGCTCACGTTTGGTATTGACGATATCTTCCGCTTTCTCATTAGAGATGTTGGTCACTTTTGTCTCTTCAGACTGGCAGCCAACAAGCGCTAAAGTACAGAGTGCGGACAGTATTATTTTCTTTTTCATCTGGTGTCCTTCTATGATTTGATTGGATACAAATAGAGCTATTGCTCCATTCATGTCCAAAATACCACCGAACACCATTCATTCAATTCGCTTTTATAAAATTGTATAAACTCTGCCCACAGGATCAAATTTCACATAAGGAATTGATAAAGTAGATTTATCTAAATCAACATAAATTGTTAGCTTAAACAGTGAGTTCGTCTTGCAAACAGCAATATTGGTTTTTACCAAGTCGCTTAGCGACATACATCGCTTCGTCTGCATGATGTATCCGCTCCTCAAGAGAAACACCATCTTTGACTGCCCAATGGCTCACGCCAATGCTCGCGGTGACATCACATAAACATCCATCAATGCTGATTGGCTGTTGTAGCTGCTTTAAAATGCGTTCCACCACAGGCACGTAAGTATGCGCATCTCGAATACCAATCAAGAATTCATCGCCCGCCAAACGAGCCACCAAGTCGCGATTAAACACGCTGTTCTTTAGCCGTTTTGCGACCACTCGCAACAGATCGTCCCCAATAGCGTGACCAAACTGATCATTGACGGCTTTAAAACCGTCCAAATCCAAAAAGAGCAGATATTGATCTTTGCCTTGGTCATGCTCACTTTGCAAAGATTGAAAAGCGTGAGAGCGATTGGCTAAACCCGTCAACGGATCGTGATTCGCCACATAATTTAAACGCTTAAGCTCTCTTTCTACCGATAGATCACTTAGCGTCACCACGAATGCTTCTACACGACCGGAGGTGCTTTTGAGCACCCTGAGTTTCAGTTGACAAGGTAACAGGCTGCCACCTTGGCACTTCACTTCCATGGCTCGAATCAAACCACCGCTTTTCATCAATGCCTTGAGTTCTGCTTGAGTAAACTGTAAAGAGTCGTAGTCGTGAATCTCTTCTAATCGGTGCACTTCGCCAAACCAACGCAGACTGGTGAGGTTTTGTGTTTCAACCGAGAACGTGCGTGAGAGCACCAAAATCGCGTCTTGGTTTTGTTCAAACATCAAGTCAATCAGTTTGCGGCGCTGCTCGGCTAAATAAGCTTCTGAGATATCTTCGAACTGAACCAGTGTCTCTTTGCCTTCCGACATTGGGTGACAGGTAACTCGGTATCTTCGTTCCCCATCACGGGCACGCAGTTCCACCGCTTTGCCTTTGCAACCATTGACGATCGAGTGCATTAACGTATCCACCGCCATTTTAGGCTCATAATAAGCCTCGAGTCGCTGCGCGATGTTTTCTCCTTCGTTTTCAATCTTCAGCTCTTTTTGCGCCGCTGGATTGAAATAGCTGATGGTTTTGTTTTCAGACACAACCAATACCCCTCGACGCATGGCACCCAGCGCTCGTTGGATATAGCGGTTGCGCGCTTCCAAGTCATTGAGCACGTTTTGCAGATCGCTTTCTCGATCTCGCAGACTGATCACCATCTCGTTAAAGCAGTGAGTCAGCTTGCCCAATTCATCATCGTGGTAAATCGGCAGCTCTTTTTTCAACACGCCAAAACACGACATCTGCTCCATAGAGCGATGCAATGAGGTCAGTGGCATAACAAAGACATTGTGCAGCACGCGAGCAAACCACCACACCATAAATGATAAGGTCACGGCGATCACCCCAAGCGTGAGCCACATTCTGCGTTTTCGTTCAAAGTAGGCTTCCAATGAGACCCACACTTCCAATTCACCCAGCACTTCACTGCCCAAGACGATCTCTTGACTTAAGCTCATGATCTCTTGGTTGCGGCACAGCACATTGAGTTCATCCCAGTAACAGTCCTGTGGTAGACGATGGATCGCGGCCTTGGTCAGCAAGTCGGTACTTTTGACTTGTGCCGCGATGATGTCGGGGTCAAAGGTCAAAATGTTCAGCTGCTCTTTTGCCGTTGCTGCGTCAGCGAAAGTCAATGCGGCTTGTAAAGTGCTGGCCACCCCTTGCGAAAGGATCTTAATCCGCCCATGCAAGCCGTCGTAGTGAGACAAGGAGATCACCTTGATGGCCGCCCCACCAACGCAGATAAATATCACGGTAAACAGCAACCATGTCGGCAGTGTCATCTTATAGCGCAGTGGTAAACGGGCAAAGCGTTTGGTCATCATTGAGTGGGCTCCTCAAACAACTGAGCAATACTCAACAATTGGGCTCTCAAGCGAATCTGGCTTGGTTCAACATGCTTACGAGAGATCAATGGCAGGATACGATTATTCACTTTAATAAAGGCGATCATCCCACCGAGGCGGACAAACTCCTCACCATTTCCCACCAGCAAAGCGTGAGGGTAGCGCAGCTTGAGTGTCGGCAATGCCGTCTGAGGATTGGACTCGACAAACACCAAATGGCAGGACTCTTGCGGGTCCACCTCCTCTAAGTATGAGAAAGTCGCCGCCTCTGGCTGAGTTTCCACTATGGCTTTTAAGCGTTCTGCGATGACGCTATTGAACTCACCACAATAGCGTGTCTTCTGCTGCGCTAAAGGCGTCGATTGCCAATCGGCCAGTGAGGCAAAACGATACAAATACACCGCTTTCAAATCTTCATCGCTGTATTTAGGCCATGCGGGGACGGCAAGGCAATACACCCCAAAAAAAAGTGCGATTCGACAAAGCAATTTCGTGCTTAGCCTACGCTGCCTCATAGGGCACTGCCCTGCTCCATGGAAGGAGACCAAGCTAACATCAGCCAATACTGCACCCCATTTTGATAGGGGGAAAACGCTTGTGGAAACTCTGTACTTTGGTCTGCCCCAAGGTTTTCAACCACGGCCGTCAACCTCGGATAGGCCTTACTGTGCTGCCAGCTCAATGCAATATCCACACTGAATACTTCCGGCCATTGGTAACGCTCATCGGAGGTATAGTCCGAGTGCATCTGTGACTCTGAAATGTATTGAAGTGTACTGCTCGCCCACCATTGCGGAGTGATGTCCCACATTAACTGCGCGTTGACAAAATGGTTAGGCTGGTTCTCTAACTCTCGTTTCACGGCTTGGTTTGAGCCACAAATCGCCCCTTCACAATGACCAATAATGCGCTTGTAGCTGTAATTCATGTTGAGCTGTACAGCATCAATCGGTGCCCACTTGAAGGCTAATTCGCCACCCACGGTTTCTGACCAAAGGGGATCCACCATCTGTGAAACATACTGCTCGATCACAGTTCCGACCGTGCCAGGTGAGGAGTTACCAGGAAGCACAATTTGGCTTGAAGAAACACCTGCATACGCTCGAATATTGTGGTGCTTACTGTAATAAGTGCCTGCGCTGAACTGCCACACTTCATCAGACCAAATTCGATAGCCCAGTTCGTAAGTTTCCACGTTTTCTACACGTAAATCTTCACTTCCTTGATAAATGAAGGAATAGAAATAGTCGTATCGATTCCCGTCACTAAATAGTGCACCTTCAATGTAATTGTTACTTTGCAGCGAAGTGGTTAACTCAAGACGAGATGGCGTAACAATCGCCTTACCCCAGCCTGCCCATATGCGCTGATTGTCAGCAAGTTCATAGCTGGCGCGCACCTGTGGTTGTGCATCTATCTCTTTGGTCAGGTTATTGTATTGCCAGCGACTGCCTAAAATGAGATCGGTTTTCTCCGTCACTTCTAGATCCCAGTTGACATACACACCATAGCTTTGGCTGAAAAAATCCGCTTGTTGAGCAATACGCAAGTAAGGCATGGAGAAATGTTCTTGCGGCGAATAGGTACCAAACTCTTCGTCAATGAGGCGGACATTGCCCCCAATCGTCAATTGGCTACCAAACCAATCTTGCACCACAATATGAGAATCGAGATCAAGACGAGTGAATCGGGCATTTCTGTCCGTACTGTCGTTAGCACTGTATGTTAGCCACGCTTCGTTATGCCATCGATTCCCTGAATGGTGGTCATAGATGTGTTGCACGCCAGCAAAGTACTCTTCCATCGTCATTTTGGTGTCGTAGAACTCGATATCGGCTTTGTCTGGGAAGAGAAAATAGGGATTAAGCGTCCCCCACTGGTAATCTTCTTTTGAACGAATCCCACCCACTTGTGCACTAACCGTGTTGGCCAAATATTGGTAATCCAAACGTGCACCAAAACGCTCGGTATACACCGCATAATCTTGATGCGGTTGCACGCGCGCTTCTTCGCTGGTCCAAGGTTTATGTTCGACAAACTCCAGATAACCGCTGACATAAGCATATTCACCAAGCGGTGCTGCATGCCGCATTTGATACTCTTGATAGTCAAAGTTACCCACTTGCGCGGTCACTGTCGCCTTATCGGCCTCTTCTGGATCTTTGGTAATGATGTTCACCACACCAGTCACCGCATTGCCACCCCAGATAGTACCCACTGGACCAAGGACGATCTCAATTTGCGCGATATTGGCTAGACTGACGGGAATAAGATCCCAGTCAACACCCGAAAACATCGGGTTAAACACACTGCGTCCATCAACCATCACCAATAGGGTATTGCTTAGAGGCTGATTACTCCCACGTGCAGTAATACCCCAATCATAATTAGAAAATTTAGCCACATGCAGTCCGGGCGCTAACGCGAGCACATCGGCCACCGAGCGAGCGCCCGAGCGGTTAATTTCTTTAGCGGTGATAACGTAAACCGAGGCGGGGGTATCAGCCAGGCTTTGTGATGTTTTGGTTGCGGACACCACTTTTGTTTCAGCCAAAGAAGACAGTGGCATATCTAACAAGCTGAGAAGATCCTCACTTGCCACACTGGATGGCAAGATAAGAATGGATGGCAATAAAACGGAATAGAACGGTATTGAACGCATGTTGTCTGCTACTTGTGGCGACGACGAATCGAGCTAAACACTCATTGTGTCACTTTATCAAAATAATCAGAACAATGTACCAATAAAGAGGTGCGCAAACATCAAAACACAGCTCATATTTCTATTTTTGTGAGCCACTAAGACAAAACTTATATCGCCAACGAAAACCTTCAATAATCCATTTTTATCAATTACTTAAATTCATTTATTTTAATGATTAAAATGAACTTTCTCGGGAAAATAAAAAAGGAGCGCATTGCGCTCCTTAGGTATAAAACGTGCTTATTGTGTTCTTAAACGCTGCCAGTATTTCTCATAAATGGCGAGCGCTTCTGGACCCACATCATTAATAAACTCCCCTTTCTTCACATCAGCATCAGCCGGGAAAATCGTTGGGTTGTTTTTTAGCTCATCAGGCAACAGCGCTCTACCCGCGTTTGTAGCCGACGCATAGCCTAAGCTATTAACGATTTCCGCTTGATGCTCAGGCTGGTACATAAAGTTGATGAACTTATGTGCGAGCTCTTTGTGCTTGCTGCCTGACGGAATAGTAAAGTTATCCATCCACATAACCGCGCCTTCTTCAGGCATGACAAACTTAAGCTCTGGCATTTCAACTTGACCTTGGTAAGCATTGCCATTCCATTGCATGCCAACCGACGTTTCTCCAGAGACGTAAGGCACTTGAGGTGCGTCTGAGTTATAAAGCAGGACATTGTTCTTCAGCGCAACCAATGACTCGTAGGCTTTTTTGATCTCATCTTCATTCTTCGTATTGATGCTGTAGCCATTTAGCTTCAGTGCCATGCCAAATACGTCGCGAATATCGTCAATGAGCATAACTTGTTGTGCGTATTTCTTGTCCCACAGGTCAGCCCAACGTGTCACTGGCGCATCAACCATGCTTTCGTTGTAACTGATGCCCGTAATGCCCCAAATGTAAGGCAAAGAGTAATCGTTGTTTGGATCGTGAGCTTGGCCTAATAGGCCATCCATGGTGTCTTGCATGTTTGGAATTTTGCTATGATCTAGCTTCGTCAGCAGCCCTTCACGTCCCATCTTTTCAATGAAATAGGCCGAAGCGAAAACCACGTCGTAACCCGTCCCTTTCAGCAGCTTGAGCTTAGTGTACATCGATTCATTATTTTCAAAAGTTGAATAATTAATCGTGACACCTTCTTGTTTTTCGAAAGCCTTTAATGACGCTTCAGGTAAGTAACTTCCCCAAGCATAAACGTTTAGCACTTCATTCTCTGCCTGAGAAAGAGAGCTAAATGAGAGCGCGCTCAGAACCAATCCTTTGATGAACATATTCATAGTTTGCAATCCAAACAGTACCAGCACCATGCTGGGGGTCACGCGCATAATTAGGCAATTGTTAATGATTTGAAAGAAAAATAAATTTGTCGTTACGAGTCAACAGATTTGTCGTTTTATTCATCACTTGGAGGTTGGTTGCCAGAGTCGTCGAGGGGGCTTTTTTCGAGGTTAATTCATGGGTTATAAACAAAAATCGCCTGTATAAATCAGGCGATTTTGCATCGGTAGCTTTACGCTTTTAGCCCCGTCACTTGGGCCACTTCATTCACAACGGCGGTGACATTCTCCGCAATCCGCGCTAACGTTGCGAGCTCTTCGTCGCTAAAAGGGTGCATCAAGACTTTTTCTGCACCTTGCTTACCCACCACCGTTGGTAAGCTCATGAGCACATTGTCGAGCCCATATTGCCCGGACAACATAGTTCCTATAGGCAGAACGGATTTCTCGTTGATCATAATGGCTTGGATGATACGAAACACGCTGGCAGAGATGCCATGAGTGGTGTTGTGCTTTCGCTTGAAAATCTCATAACCCGCTTGTTTGACTGACTCAAGTAACTCATCAGCATCAATGCGCTTGATATGATTGGTATCGCAGTAATAATCGGCAGATTGCCCTGCAATAGAAATCAAACTTTTCGGTGTGAAGCAGTGACTACCATGTTCTCCCAATACGTAACCGAAGACATTTTTGGGGTCAAGTTGAACACGGTTGGCAACGATGGTCATCAGGCGCGCGGTATCAATCACACAACCACTACTGATCACCTTGTTTGGTTTAAAGGTAGTGTTACTAACGATAAAATGACTCACCAAATCACATGGGTTCGAAACAACGATTAAGATAGCGTTAGGTGCAACTCGCTCCACTTGGCGCGCAATATCAACCCCAATTTTGGCGTTAATTTCTGCAATATCAATTCGAGTTTGTCCTTGTTTGATCTGTGCGCCTGCGGTGATCACCACAATGTCGGCTGCGAGCAGATCGAGATAATCTTTGGTAGGAATAATATGGGTGTTTTTCGAAAAGGTCAGCGCCGCGGTATGGCGAAAATCAAACACTTCCCCTTCCGCACGCTCCAAGTTCTGGTCCAATAGCACCAACTCGCTGACGCTTCCCATCGTGAGAAGGTAGTTACAAATGCCCACGCCCACAGATCCAGCGCCAATTACCCCTATTTTCATCATTCATTCCCTGACATAGTACAACTTAGATCACAATTTTATGCTTATTACGCTACCTACTTCCATTTTATTTGGTCAATAAGACATAATTAAGTTGAAACGTCTAACCACTTTTCTCTTCACGATATATGCGTCGATAAGGTGGCGATTTTTCGTCCTCTCTATACAGATTTTCGACTCTTCACTAACAAGCTTAGCTTACCGTCTGTCCGATACAAAATCAGTGAGAATAAGATCAGACCGCAACCAACAAGCTTGTTGGTCGAAAGAGATTCGCTGTACCACAGCACACTCAGTATCACTGTCCAAACCGGTTCGAGGATCATGATAAGCGCCGCATTGCCAGGATTGATCTGCTTTTGGGCCATTGTCTGCATCACGTATCGCAATGCGGTAGCGAGAATGGTACTCGCCGCAAACCAAGCCCAGATCGTTGGCTCTATATGAGTTGGCACGCTTTCGAAGAACAAACTGGCCGACAAACCAATTACCCCCGTCACAAACAATTGAATACAGGTTAAAACCAAAATGGGTAGTGTTTGCGAATATTTGCTGTTGATATTGAAGTGCAAAGCCAAAACGACCGCATTAAACAAAAACCACAACTGACTGACCGAACTCTGCCAACCATCCGCCAAAGAGAGGAAAGCCAACCCCGATGCGGCAATCGGCAAGGAGCCCCAGAAAATGCGTTTGGGTCTTTGCTTAAACAGCACCCAAGCAACAAATGGCACCATCAACATGGAAAGGCTGAGAATAAATGCCCCTTCACCCAAGGTATCGCTGATGGAAATCGCATGAATCCAACTCATCAGGGCCGTAGCTAAGAGTAATCCCACTAACGCTGCGGAGCGAATATCCCTCCAACTGGCTTTAAACAGAGAACGATAGCAAAAGGGGAGTAAGCAGAGAGAGGCGAGTAAAAAGCGCAGACCGACAAAACCAAATGGCGGCAGCCCTTGTATGGTCTCTTTAGAAAAAATCCACCCAAAGGCAGAAAGGATTGTCGCAAGAATTAAAATGCTGGCAGCTTTACGTTCAGAATTCAAAAGTTTTACTCTTTTGCTTGTTCGAAGATGAATCTCTTCGTTGGTTATTATTTCCCGACATAAGCAGGATATTTATTGAGCAAAAACATAATGCCAAAACGCAACCGATATCGCGACACGTTGGGCGAGTAAATTCTCACTCAGTGAGAATTACTTAACCATTAATTAAAAAGAAAACGAACTGTTGTCGATGGATTGAAAAGATCACACGAGAAACATTCGTAACCCGCATAGCCGAAGGAGATAAATTACCACTCAATATGGATCGGGGTGCCCATCTTCACTAAACGGATAAACTCATCCATCTCTTGATTGGTAAGCGCAATACACCCGTTTGTCCAATCAAAGCTTTGCACAAATCGCGGATCTCGCTGTTCACCATCACGCAGGCCATGCACCTTGATATCACCGCCAGGAGAGATCCCTCTTTCCTTTGCCAGTAAGTTATCAACCGGATTCGGGTAACTGATGTGTACAGAGCGATAAAAGGCAGACTCTTCTGTCACATAATCCAGCGTGTAAATCCCTTCAGGGGTACGTTGATCCCCTTCTTGAACCTTATGCCCTTTTGGTTGTTTGCCCAATGCGATTCGATATTCTCGTATCACTTCCTCACCCGACATGAGGTAAAGTCGCCGTTTTGATTTATCCACTTTCACCCAGTCAACTTGCTCGCTTGCAAAGCAGCCAGAGCCCGTGCTGAGTATCAATAGCATCAACAGTAATCGCATCATTCACCGTTTAAGAAAAGCGTTTCCCACACTATACCGGACGAGGAAAATAACAGACAACTCTCCCCTCGGGCTAATTTGAGTTTGGCACAAGCTTCGAGGAAGCGGCGAGCTTAGTTTGGCAGCAGATCAATAGAATCAGTGCCAAAGAAACACCCAATAAGCTTACGTAAAAACTGTTGTAGTAGTTAAATAGCTCGCCAACAATACCAACCGACAAACTCGAAACCAGCATGCTTAGCTGTAACATATTAGAAAACAGAGTTGAAGCGGTGCCCAATTTGTCTTTCATCATATCCTGCATGACCACCATCCCCAGCGTTGCACAGGTCCCGATAAAAATGCCATTAAGTATTTGAGCAACAATAAGGTGCGTGTAGTTGGTAGCCACTAACATCACGCTGTAGAAAAGCACACCTGAAGCAATACCGACTTTCATAATGGTCAATGCACTCCATCTCCTGGCCAACTTTCCAGCCCACAACATCACTGGAATCTCGCACAGTGCAGCCACACCAAACAACACGCCAAGCCAGTTTGCATCGACTTTCAATTCTTGAGACAAGTACAACGGCATCGAAACGATGTAGAGATTGTTTGCGGCAAACGCGAGCACGATAATTAGGCAATAAATAAACACCAACGGATTCACTGAAGATACCCAGCCCCCATTCGCCCTACTCGGCTCTTTTTCTACACGAAGGTTGCGTTCTACATTAGGGATACCACGAAATATCACTAAAATTGACAGAGCAATAACGATGGCTGCGACAGTAAATGACGCTTCAAAGCCATAAGCCGCTTTGAGCAGAAAAGCTAATGGAGGACCAAATACCCAAGCGATTGCTATCCCCGCTCGCATAGTGGAAACAAAGCTCGCGCTGTCGGTCACATACTTGTCGCCATACTCTCGTCCCAGAGCAAAAAGTTGCCCAAATGCCGCGCCACTGATGCTACCCAATAACGCAACCACGGCAATCGCAATCCAGTACTCACGGATAAAAATAAAGCTCACTACGGTCACAAGCTGACAACTGACCGAAATCAACAAGATCGTCTTACGTTGCCACCCTCTGTCTGATTTGCCTGCAATCACTTGCGAAACTGACACAGAGCTTATTACCGCAACCACCATATAAAGACTCAGCATCATTGGTGAGGCATTTAACTGTTCAACCAAAAACAAGCTGGTGAGTGGATAAAAAAAAGCACCACACAAGCCGATAATGGTGGCGGTAATCACAAATAAAATAGCGGTACGATCTTGCAACATACTCATTTCCGACTGACTTCATAAATGCTGAATATATCGGCTAGTTTATTCTCATGAACCCGCGTAAAGTGATGCCATTCCATCGTTAACTAATATCATTCCGTCACTTTTCATTAATTAGGTGACCGAAATAGCCTAGCAACATGAAACCTTTCGTCGAAAACGTACTGCTTGAAGAGAGTTTTAATTGGTTAGTAAAAAGGTATCACTGTGAGGTTCCATTAGAAGAGTTCGCATGCCCATGGCATTACCACACCGAGTATGAACTGGTTTTCTACCTCGACTCAGATGGCATCTTTGAAGGGAAATATTTTGCGGGTGATGCCATAGGAACCACATCTCACAATACCTTGCTGCTCTATGGGCCAGGACTGCCACATATGGTTGCAGGCCAGTCGACCAGTCACGTAGCCAAACCCCTAGAGACCGTGATCATATGGTTCAGTCATCGGTGGATACTGGATGTTGTAAGTACGATTCCAGACGCACAAAGCATCGTAGCTCTTTTAGAGGAATCAAAGTACGGCTTGCTCTTCTCTCCAAGCATCGTCAACGAACTATCCGCATGCCTAATCGGATTAGAGCAGAAGCAGCGAAAGTACCAAGCTCTTGATATCATTCATATCCTAATGTGCCTATCAGACGACAAGGCAGCGCAGAGAGTCTCTTATACCCCTTATCAGCTAAAAGCGGTGAATGAACAAGGTGCAACCAATAAAAGGCTGCAACTCGCCAGAGCATTCATCGAAAGCCATTACTCTAAAAACATTCGAATGGAAGATTTTTGCCGTGCTTTACATCTTAGTGAAAGTTCTGCCTATCGCCTCTTTGATAAACACTACGGTTGCAGTTTCTCAGAGCATTTGAAGCAATATCGAATCGGCAAAGCGTGCGAAAAACTCACCCGGACGGACCTACCCATTCAATTAATTGCGGAGCAAACTGGTTTTCAGAATCTCTCTAACTTTAACCGTCACTTTAAATCCTTGAAACAGATGACACCGAAACAATTCAGGATACAGTTTCGCTGATGTTCATTACCTACGCTTAAGCACTTGTTAACCGCACTCTCTTTATAGCGAGTCTTTTTATCAATGTGATATACTTCACGACCATTTATCACAGAGAACACACCCATGAGCTTAAAAACTGATATTCAACAGCTGCACAACCGTCTTGATGCTTGCCAGCGTAAACTAGACGCAGCCCGTTCTCGTGGCGATCATGAAATGATCAGCAAATTTACCGATGAAGTGGACCAAGTTAGCAAGAAACTCTCTCAGCTCAAGCACAAGCAAAGCTACGAGCGTAACAAAGAGCGCAAGAGTATTCTCGACTTACCCTTCTCTCGTGAGATCACCAAAGCAGAACAAGCCGATATAGGTAAACTGAAAAAAAGCGTCAAAGGACTAGTGATCGTCCACCCAATGACCAAAATGGGTAAAGAACTGCGTTTGGAAGTCATGACTGGCTTTGCACCTAAACCATTTTAAGTTGCTCTACATATATGACTGTAGATAAGGCCTGAGATGATTCTCAGGCTTTTTATTTGTCTGTTACTTTTCAGTGACTATAACGCCACTCACTCATCTCGATAGCCCAAAATTTAGAGCTTAGATTGCCATCATGCTAAGTGCACTTAACGCAGAGATTAGGGATTCTTTGAAGTTACGATAATCTGTCTTCAATGTGGCAACTCAGTTCAGAACGAGACACAAAGTCATTTTAAGCCAACATTCAAACGTCAGAAATGACGAAAGCCTGCAAATTACTTTGCAGGCTTTCTATGTAGTGGCGGAGAGATAGGGATTTGAACCCCATCTCTTTGAAAACCTATATATATCAAGCTCTTGAATTTTCTAGCTTTCTACGTTCATCAATCAAATGTCACGTTGACGAATGTTAATCACAATCAGTATACGAAAACAATCGAACTTAGCAAGAGCTTCAAGCATATAAGCCAAAATATTTTCTAGTATCCTTACCCAGTCAACTAAACCTCTTAATCTCAGCTATGACTGATTACCCCTGTACGGGGGTAAAATTAACTTTAACCCCCTCAGGGGTTAAAGTGCTAATATCCCCTACAGGGGTTAATTTAGATTGGAGGCAGATATGCTCATAACAAGTCCTAAGCAACTGGGGATATACTTGCGTGATGTACGCAGGAATCAAAGGCGCAACCAAACCAAAGTCGGAGATATTGTTGGTCTAAAACAGACAACAGTATCGAAACTTGAACGTGATCCTGCCTCGTCCAGTATCGAAAGCCTGATGCGCCTGCTGTCATCACTAGATCTTGAGCTACATATTCAAGATAAAGCTATAAGCCGTGAACAGGCAAAGCTTCGTGATCCTGATGATTGGTAAAATCCTATACAACTAAACCAACGCTATAACCAAGTTGTTTTCTCACAATCATCATCGAATTAGCAAATCGATGATTGCCAGACCAGCTCTTATTTCTGCTCATTTCCGTGATAGCGAGTTTTTTGACAGTTCAACTGTCCATAATTTACTTAACGCATCTAATTGCGCGTATGATCAAAAAAGCCCCATAATTTTAATTAATGGGGCAAACTGATTGATGATTAAAGACTTTCAATATGGTTTAGAACAGCGTTAAGCTTCTCCCGACTCCACATTAACTTTTTACAGTCTTCTCGAGAGACGTTCAATTGTTGACCAGGATTCATTCTTACCAACTTCCTAGTGGTACTGACTACTGTTGCTTGGTGTACTCTCGCAGCGATTATTTCATCACGTTTTCTCAAAGTTTCTTTTGTGAAAACATGGACTTCAGCTTTACCTGTCATTTCAATTTTTCCTTATCTCCCATCACACCAAGAACTAACTTCGGTGCACTGAGCTATTGTATCTACATGAAGATCAACACACGTCCTTGTGATTGGCCTGAGCTAATGCATGGGCGCATGCATCAGCAATGATATTTCCCATTCCTCCACGACGGCTGATACGAACGTTTCTCGCCGCCCCTCCTGAGACTATAGAACCGTTATCTGCTTCTATTGGAGCACACCAACCATCAGAGTTTTCAATGGATGTGTTATTGTTTTTTTGTTGAAAATATATAATATTATTAGCCATTTAAGCCTCCACTTGCTGTTTTTTAGACTGTCTCAAAGAATCTTCCATTGCTGTAATCGAGGCATTATCAAAATTAAAAAACACAGCTTTATCGAATTGATTAACCTGTTCGAAGTTATAGCCTTGATGAAAGGCAGCAACGATGAATGCTCCATGAAACAAGTAATGTTCGCGGAAGACCTCATGGCCTTGTGTTCGAAAATAGGCTTCAGCGAGATGCTTTAGCTTATAACTATCGTAGTTAGTGTTTATCTGTTTAGCGGGTTGAAGGAGTTTAATAAAACGTATAGCTCGATTTATTGACTTGAGCATGTCATGACTAAATAGTGAATCATGACAGCTTGATTCACTATGCTTATAGAAAGTGTCAAAATCCACGTCCTTCGTCGTTAACTCATAGTCCCTATAAGCAATATTTCCACACATTGCGGCTCCCCAAACTCCTAACCGAGGAAACCGATTTTTGATAAAGAGCAACTGATTAAAAGTGATTTTATGAGGAGCGTTATTTGGTCTTTTAACAATCGCAACTTGGAGTTCATCCCAAGATGTATAGCGATCATTTGTGTGTGTTTTTATTACATAGTTGAGCCGTTCGGTGTGCGTATCGAGCGAAACTGCACCTTTTAAAGAACGTTTGAGCTTTTTGGCTTGTTTTTTTAGATTAGAAATAGAACACGAATCAGTGTTGCTACGACCGCGTACCAACTGTCGGTCTATAGATCTTAGGTAGGACTTTGACATAGTCGCCTCCAACATGGATACGCTAGCCAGCAAACGTATCTCTACTGGATACGAGCGATCTAGAGTAATTTATACTCTAGATCAATAATATAATGCTTGTCCTTCACAGACTTCGCCAACTTAAAGCTGCTGGCTAGACAGGCTCAGCATGGAACCCTTCATTTGAGACTAAACAAAACAGCCTCTGTATACAAGTTCTTTTTTAAACCAATGGAGAGTTCTAGTAAACCTACCGTGCTCAATCAAACTCATTGCAAAGCATATGAGTATTCCTGCCAACGCGCTTCAAATCTCGAATCGCCGCAGACTCCGTGGCGATTCTCAAAGGCCTATCAGAAAGAATTGTATTGTTCAGAATATCGATATCGCAGCGATCAGTGTGTGTAAATTCGATCACCCCGTATGGAGTCTTGAATACACCTTTTCGACCAGTAGTCATTACTGTCAGACGATCAATAGGAATCTGAGAAATTACACCATATTCTGAAAGAGCAGATTCAAGCGAGATGTAATTGTATTCACCACGACGTAGACTTTTAGCCACATATTCAATGGTATAACCACCTCTGTAGCGACTTAAAGCAAACACGTAAACGCCTCGGCAAGCTCGTTCTAGTATCCCAAACTTGATTAAACGCGGTAAACTTTGCTTAAAAGCTTCTTCACTGTCATCAAAAAATACTCTTCGCAAGTTGCGCTTGGTATATACGTAAATGCGTTGCCCATCAAATTTATGCAGACGTTCTAACGCCGTTTGAATATCCATATTGTTAAGTTTACTAAGTAGACGACATGAGTAACCATAGCATACTTTAGTGTCCACTTGATGAGTCATTGACAGCATCACAAATGGAGTCAGTTTCTTCTAAAAAGTACGTAAGCTGCTTTTCAAGTTCATGATTTGCAAGCTTAAGTTCTGAGATATTGGATTGAGACTCATGTAACTTACTCTCTAAGATTCGATAATTTACTGAAAGATCGGTATATTCATCCTGGACAGTGCTTAACTTATGTTCAGAATTGTCCAGTGCCTCTGTCATTGACTGTAGTTTAGACGAACTTTCAGTTAGTTTGATACAAGTGCTCTCATAGCGTTCTGAGAGTTCAGTCAGCTGAGACTCAAGCCTTTCCACATCGTTAAGTGCGTATTCTCGTTGTACTGTTAGTGCTGAATGCGCTTTCTCGACTTTTGATAGATTGGCTTGGAGACCATAAATGGTATCTTGCTGGTTTTCTAACCTGTCATTTGCTTGATTGAGTGAACTCGTAAGTTGACTGATATTTTTTAATAACTCAGATTTCTCGTTTTGTGATTCGACTAGCTCAGATTGCAGAGCTTCAATTTTCTCCTCTAGTTCATCATTTGCATCTGTAGCCCTTTGGAGAGTCTGTTCAATATCCAAAGCTTCTCCCTCTGACTGCTCTTTTTGTTTGATCGCGTGTTGGCTGATTGCCTCTGCTTCTCTAATGCGTGTGTAAGTAATTGACTCAAAATGGGTATGAATACTGTCATTCATAGCAATAACAATATCTCGAAGTGATGTAGAGATATCGTATTCCTTTCTTTCGAGAAGATCCTGAATTTCCGCTGGTAGCTCATATGAGGTTCTTACTTGAGTTGTTGCTGATGGGGTGTCATTTTGAGCTTCTGGAATCCTACCGTCAGCAATGAGCCTTTCCAAATCAGCTTGAATCGAAGAGCTTTTTCCTCTTTGTAAATACTCTCTAATTCGCCACCCGCTAGGCTTCTTTCCTCTGCTAATCAGCTCATTAGCGGCTTGGATGAGGTCTTCATCAGTGTAAGTTTTCGGCCTTGCCATGCTGTTCACCATTATTATTGTTTTTTTAATGAAAGTTAGTAAGTTAGTAAGTTAAGAACTTAACTAACTTACCTTTCAAACGTATCGCTTTCAGACTTTTGGTCGGTCTTATTGCGCTCAAGATTCCTTTTGCGCAGTTCTACTGATTCCAACAACAGCTTTGCTTTTACCTGCATGCTGGGTGGCAGGTTCAACATATCTTTCATGGCGTTATCCAAGAATGACTCAACCATCCGTGATTGACCTGATTCTTTAGCTTTCAAGCCCAAGAAAACTGACTGGCAGAACTGGCTTAAAGGACGGATGATGTCATCTTTTAAGTTTTGAACTAATTTTTCTAAAGCGTGCTTTTCAGCACGCAATTGAACGATTTCTTTTTTCTCAGCAGAAATATCTCGGCTATTTTGCCTTTTTAGTTCATTGAACATTTCATTTTCGCCTGTAGAAATAGCAACTTGCGTTTTAATGTCGTCTAGTTCACTTCTTCCAGCTTCAATATCACTCGTGAGTTCCTTGCGTTGTATTGCTTGTCTTTTGAGCAAGTAATTATTTAAGTTGTTTTTTCTCTGGCTTTTCGGAAGTTTTGCTTGCTGATCCATTTCTTTACGCTGCTTTGATCTCCTTTCTGTTTCAGTAGAAAACTCAACTAACAACCTCTTTGAACGACACAAATGTTCATTCGCAAAATCCTGAACCATTCGTTGAAAGTAATGCCCAAGGTCTTGCGTCTCTTTACGGGTCAACTTTGAGTTACTAGGAAAGAAATCCTTTACCCCTGTAACTTTTTCTATGTATTCGCTCACAACTTGTATTTGGCGTTTGTGAAGATCAAATTTGTTGGTTTTCTGATTCAACGCAGATAAAAAATAATGTGTGTGGCACCCTGTGTTTTGGTTTTTATCCCTTTCATCGTCATGGCAAATAATTGTTTTAATTTCATAGTCTGGGAAATAATGAACAAGGAATAGCCGAGTGAACTCGATATAATCCGAAGCATTCACCAGATCACTACCAACCTCCCATCTGTGAGGGATCTTAAAAATCCCTTCTTGGATGAATATGTTATTAGTCGGCGCTCTGTGTTGTAGCTGATTGTGAGCGTTCAGATAAGTCTCTAGCATCTTGAGACGCTGTTTCTTGCGCTGCATTGTCAGAAGAGAAAACTTCTGAATAGATGAGTACGAAACATGACCATCAGTTTCTAAAATACTCTGCAAAAACTTAGCAGCATCCTTGTTGCCATTTTTGATTTCACTATCTATTGCGTTTTTCATTTTACGGCGATATTGGCGCTGCTGTGTTTGAAGCCTTAATTGGTTGTGAACACGTGGCTCTGGAACAATCTTATACAAGAGTTCAAGCCGCTCAGCTTCAGTCCAAGAATCTAATGGAGAAATATGGTTGTTTATCCAGATGAAATTGTGTTGGCTTAGCTCCTCATTCCACTCAAGTTTCTTGGATATTTTTGCATTAGTTGGAGGAGCAATCCTCAGAGAATGCGCAAGAGAGTGTTCGCATTTCACACGACTTTCTGTAGTTGAAGAGTAATTCATTCGTCGGTGGAATAATCTGATTGTTCTCATTCTCGACCTCCAAGAGGTCGAGTTAGAGAGTCAAGAGAGCCTTCTCTTGCCCGCAGCTTCCGTGCATCTTTTGCGGAGCAAAAGTGTGACGGAAGCATAGCGGGTTGCCATGTCGTCACATTTTCAAAATGTACGACTTTATGTTTGTTCTCAATGGTCACCGTGCTCATCTGTCGCTCTCCAGCATGCCTTCAAGAAGTTGAATGAGCTGTGGTTTGGACTGAAGTTTTTTCAACAACACTAACGAAGAGTGAGGAACTGCAGGTAAAGTCACTGTTGGCTTTATTTGCGGTAGGCCGAATATCTCCTGAAGGTGTTGCGCAGCCTCTCTTGCGTAGTTTGGTGAATCTTCACGAATCCATCGACCGTAGTGTTTGTCGATCATTGTTGTGCTTTTATGCCCCATTTGAACAGCGAGCCAGTCTTTGCTGATCCCCGCGGTTAAGCACTGGGAAGCGAATGTATGACGTAGCTGACCAACACCTCTGTCAGCCACACCCGCTTGTTCTAGAAATTTAATGAAGAATCGTTCAGTGAATTCTTTAGCATCAGTAAAAGGTTGATTCGTTTTCGTATTTAAGAAAATGAAACTGACAGAGTCTTTCGTGAATGTTTTATTGTCGCATTCAAGAATGTTGATTGTTTGTGGGCGGCGCTTTCCTGTCAGTTTCAGCTGCTTTTTCAATAGCTTTAAAGCAAGTGGATTTAAATCAACTTCACGTACCGAGCCTCTAGTTTTTGGGCATTTATAAATGTTCAATACACAAGCGCGACGGACATAGAGCACTTCGCGTTCCCAGTTTATATCTTGCCAAGACAATGCTATTAGTTCACTGATACGAAGACCTGTCAGCAGATTCAGCATTACGGCATTCTGTCCTTGGGTACAGACATTCTTGCACTCATACATCCGTGCTAATTCCTTTTTTGTGAAAGGGTTTGGCTCCAGTTCTACCGTTTTGTAGTTCTGTACGCCTTTCATTGGATTTCGGGCAATTACGCCATCACGTACCGCTTTCAAAAAAATACGACGCAAGATTGTCAGATGTTCGTTGATGGTTTTGTTGCTAAAGCGCTCGTGCCAACTTACTAGAAGCGTATTAATCTGAGAGTGGCTAACTGCATTGATGGCGAACTCTCCCAATGCCTCGTTTATATTCTTTGTTCTGCTGAGATCGGAGGCTAATGTCGAGGGAGCTGAACAATATTTTCTCTCTATGAGATATGCGTCGATGTAGTCTTTTACAGTTGGTAACTTTGTAGTTGTAATAGTTTTCATAATATTTTCCGTTTTTTATCGAATGCAAGTCATTCGTCAAAACGGAAAGTACGGCCAAAAATCACAGTCGTCAATGGTGTAAGGTATTGAAAATTAACAATAAAATATTTACTTTTGACATTATTTGTCTATACGTAGAAAGAATCGACGTCGAATTTGAGATTATTTATCAAACCTATACGCATTGAGTTTATCGAGATTTTTGAGCTAGAAAATTTTTTGAAAAAAATGCTCTGTTCGGTCAAAAAATAACCACTGGATTGGTTGGTAGGGGAAGATTGTGGAAAGTAGCAATCTCTAAAATGCTAAGACGATTGGGTTTGGCTTAATGGACTGAAAGACATGTTGGGTGAACTTTAGTCACTTCCCGAAGAGGGAGCCAAAGTTTAGATATCATAGTGTATGGACTAGTTTTCTTTTATCCCCATCACGTTGTCTCCCATGAAGAAGTAGTCCTCAGCCAACTATTTTGCCTTACATGATCTTGTGGATAGACAAAATACAGAACTGGACTCCATTTTGTTTCACGTAGACGAGTAACTTTCAATTTCTTGATGAACAACTCTTATATGCAACTACATCCGTGCTACATTGTTGAAAAATCTGTTGAGTAAGAAAATTCATGAAAATTAACGTATTGAAAATCAAGAAAGATAACATTTTTACTGACGCATATTTAGATTTGACGCAGAACAACGAACTAGATTTTGAAAGTAAGAAAGTATGTGTCCTGTATGGCCCTAACGGTACTGGAAAAACAAGTTTATCAAAGGTTTTAAATCAAGATAAAGGCGTAGAATATACACTGAATATTGATGGTACTGAATTTACCGAAAGTGGTGCTCTTATAGCCCATGTAATCTCAGACCAAAATGACAGAAACGTAATTCAGGGTGAAACTCAGGATTTCATCCTCGGTGAAAATATTAAAAAGGAATACGAACTTAAAGAAAAGTTAAACAACAGTTTTTCTTTTCTGTTTGAAAAAGAACTTGTTGGCCTCCTCAAGAAAAACTATCAGATTTCGAAAATGAACACACATTTTGATGAGCTAATTTTAGATGGAGATATACGAGGTTATATTTCAGATATAGCAAACAGCCGCTCTAGGGGAAAAAAAATTGATCGTGAAAAATTCATTGATACAGTGTATGGATATGAACTACCTGAAAAGCCAGACTATGAAGAGTTAAAATTGAGGTTTTTCATAGAGGATTTTGCTAGAGATGACTCTATCATTCGAGCTTTATCGAATTACAATTTTCAGCTCAATGGAAAAGAGCAAAGCATAGTCAAGCTAGAAGAACAAAGCGAAGCTGTAGCAATCCTCAATAAGTTTAATTACATAGACGAGTGCTTAGTCTGCGATCACCCTATTGATGCGGTAGCTAAATTAGCTCAGAAAAATAAACAATTTGATCAAACATCCAAGACGATGGATGAAAAAGAAAAGGAGATTGCAGAGAAAATTATCAAAAACTTATCTCAGCCTGACTCGTTTAATATCAAAGATCGAGTTAGAACTGCTATAAAGAAATCTGACAAGTCTTTCATTGAGGATTTAATTACTGAATTCAACAACTATAAATCAGTCTATTGGCAACTACTCAAGCATGACTTTATCACAGCTTCAACAAATCACATGCTGCAAGAAGATAATGAAGCCTATCAAGCCTTACTCAAGAATAAACCCACATTTGGAAGTGAAGATATATTATTCATCGAACAATTTCTAAATGAGTCCCTTGAGCGTGAAATTTCACTAGAGCGCGATGCTAATAATAACATCAGACTTATGCTTGGTGGGAAAGATTTTCTAAACAAAAATCGACAAGACCTTGAGCTGAGCAATGGTGAACAGAACTTTCTTTCACTAGCATTTGAACTACTAAAAGCAAAAAACTCGACATGTGATTTAATTGTACTTGACGACCCGATATCGAGTTTTGATTCCATATACAAAAACAAACTAGCCTATGCGATCTTAAGCTTCTTATTTTCTAAAAAGACGCTAATCCTCACCCATAACACAGATTTAATCAAACTCTTAGAACATCAAGCGAAGCAGTGCCTAAACTTGTATTACTTCAACAATATTGAGGGTGAGAGCAACGGGTTTACACCAATAAACCAACAAGAAATGTCGATTCTTTTGTATATCCATGAATTTCTAAACCTATTAAGAGAGGATATAAAAGACGAAATTCATGACGAAAAGCAGTTTCTGATATCTCTAGTCCCATTTATGCGCGGTTTCTGTCAAATTCTAGGTTTAAACGAAGAAAAAAACAAACTAAATCAGTTAATGCACGGTTATTGTGATGAAATAATTAATGTTACAGAAATTTATGAGAAGCTATTTTCAGATAGAGTTCTAAGTGCAGTTTATCATGTATCGGCGAAGGATATTATTAGTTGGGACTATACAAAATTCAATCCATTAAAGAATGAGGCTTACCCTCTACTTTCAAAAACACTAAGGCATACACTCACGTACCTGTATTTAAGACTAAATGTTGAAAAAGTTTTAGTTGATAAATACAACATCAATACAAAGAAACACGATATGCTGTCTAATATCATCTTCGCTTCATTTAAGGGAAGTGAACGAGAAAAAATACAACATCGTGTTTTCTTCATGTCTAAGAAAACCCTTCTAAATGAGTTTAATCACTTTGAAATGGATATGAATATCTTTCAACCAGCCATAGACATCACAGATAAGGCTCTTAAAAAAGAGCGAGAGCAGATACTCAAAAGATTAAGAGAACTTTAACTTTGTTAGTAGGCACCTAAAAATGGTGCTTACTTTTCAATGAAGTATACTAGTCATTCAATGGGTTTTAGACATGAGTTAACCTTCACGATTGAAGAGGGATACTCTCAATTGGATTGGAAACTACGTCTGTAGGCTCGTGTTGACACCAAGGCGTGGGTCGCAACGATATGGAATAATGTTAAGAATGAGTAACTTAGATAACTTATCACCTATTGACTTCGAAGAATTGTGTAGAGATATTGCATCACAGAAAATGGGAGTCAGCTTCTCTGCATTCGGCCCAGGCCCAGACGGTGGAATTGATGGACGCCATTCGACAGCGGAAGGTGACATTATTATGCAGTGTAAGCACTACTCGAAGACCTCCTTTTCAGGCTTAAAAAAAAATGCAGAAAAAGAGAAAAGAAAGTTAGATATACTAGAACCCAAACAATATCTGTTCTTCACATCTCACTCACTTACTCCAAATAAAACTGCTCAATTAACGCAGGTACTGTCCCCACATATTCTGAATAGCAATGACCTTATAGGTAAGGAGGATATTGAAGCTGCACTTCGAGATTTTCCCAATATTGAAAAGAAACATATGAAGTTATGGCTATCAAGTTCTGCTGTATTAGAGCGAATTTTACAGTCTGGACTGGAGGCCTACACACAAGCGACTAAAGAAGAGATTCTCGAAGAACTGGCAGTCTATGTAGTGAACCCCAGCTTACATCAAGCAATTGAACAATTAGAAAAGGAAAAAGTCCTTGTTATATCGGGACAACCAGGTGTTGGCAAAACAACGTTAGCAAAAATGGTTTCTTATCACTATCTAGAAGAAGGCTGGGAGTTTGTTTCAATAAACTCTTTAGAGGATGGTTTTTCCAAGCTTAACAATGAGCAGAAAACTGTGTTTTTCTTTGATGATTTTTTAGGGAGAATTGAGTTAGATCGGCAGACTCTCCTTCAGAAAGACAATGCTTTATCACTCTTTGTAAAGAGAGTGGTTAAAGCTCCCAACGCAAGATTTATCCTAACTACTCGTGCACATATATTTGAAGAGGCTAAGTTGATATCTGATCGAGTAGACAGTACGAAGTTTCAACTAGCTAAATATCTTTTAGATGTTGGTAAATATACGCGTAAAGTTCGAGCAGAAATTTTGTTCAACCATTTGTTTATTTCGTGTTTGAAACCGAAATACGTAGAATCTCTTATTAAAGGTGATTTACTTTGTCATATCATAGATCATCGAAACTATAATCCTCGCGTGATAGCTTTTGTGTCCAGTGAGTTTAATGAACACATTTCTCCAACTGATTACCCTAGCTTCATATTGAATGCGTTAGACAACCCTGAAATGATTTGGAGTAAACCTTTCCGTTCTCTAAGTTCTAGCTCCAAACACTTACTGATAACACTATTTTTTCAACAAGCTTTTTTGGGGGTCAGAATAGAAGAACTCAGGAGTCAGTTTTCAAGATTGCATAGACATGTTTGTGCGTTCTATGGCCAACCCACATCACAGGGAGACTTTAACTCGTCACTAAAGAGTCTTGAGTCTGGTTTTATCTCCATTTCAGGCGGCAAAGTTGATTTTGTAAACCCTTCTGTTCAAGATTTTCTAAAGTCGTACCTTAACGACAAAGAGTTTCTAGGACTTCTACCATCCGTTGCAATAAAAGCAAAGTGGGCAAAAAATCTATGGGCGCATATGAAGAAAGTTTTTACGGAGCCAGAAGATTTGCAGTATTGCGCTCAAACATTTTCAGGCTTTGCAACTAAAATCCAATGCTCACCAACTCAGTCAAAAACGCCATATGCGGGTTTATTTAACGGATATGCCATAACTTTTACAGATTTATCTTTGTCGGAAAGGGTCGAATTTTTATTCGATTTATGGTCTTTTAGTGATTGTTCGAACTTTCTTGATCAGGCACTAGAATTACTGGAGTCTTCTAATCTAGATATTGATGGGGGAAGAGATGGGCGAGACTTACCAGAGCTTCATTGCTGGGTGAGAGACTATATTGAAGAAAACTCTTCAGTATCACAGAATCTATTAAGAGCAATAGAAGAAAAAATAAGAGGTATATTAAAACAAGGCGTTCATATCGAAGATTTGAATATGATAATTGAGAATGTTAATTATTATATACCTAATAGTAAAGAACTTGGTATTCAAAACCTTATAGAACACTGGGTAGACTTCGAGCTTTCTTGCACTTCCGAGTCTATTGCTCAGCTTGATTTAGAAAGCGATTTGTCAGACCACATTGGATTTTTGGATGAATTATCTAAACTTACGAATCGTGATGCAGAAGAGGCAAAGAATACGGTATATGCTCGAATAAGTGAATTAGATGAACACGAAGATGTTTCCTTTGAATCAATATCCAAACCGTCCAAAGAAAGCGAAAAAGACGTTCTGTTCAGTGATGCAGATATCAAAAGCCTATTTGCGAACCTTCTGGTATAAGATGTACAGTCGCATAGTGAATTTGAGCACTTGATTGAAGGTTTGCAAAACATAAAATTATCCTTGAGATGCTAACTTAAAAAATTTTACTGACGCGTTTATATCCAACTTATTCTTAAAGCGGCTCGCTAAAAGCCGCCTTTATCTCGGGTTTGAAAACCTTGTCAGTTGTTGTTAGTTGACTCAGTAGCTATGACTCTTAGAACTTTAGCGGTAATACGCATAGCTTTTATGCCAGTGGGTATATCAAGCTTATCTGAATACTGCACCCATACTTCACCATCTTTCGCAATACGTATCATGGCAAATGTATCATTGAGATATGATTTGTTGACGCCTAACTGTTCATGAATATCACTCATACTAAAGTTCCTTTTTAGCTTAGATTTATTGCAATAGAGTACGGTGTATTACGGCGGTCTATACTGAGTTGCATTTTGTTTTCAGCTAGAAATTGCATAAGAAATATAAGCTTATCTTCCCGCTCTATTTCTTGGGTATCAACTTCGTATCCAAGAGCCTCCTTCACTGAATAGAAGGACTCAACATTCGAGTAAATTTGTTCAATAAACAAGGGATAATCGAAGATAGTTTTAGAAGGGTCACGCAGCAAAGCTGATCTGAGTCTATATACTGCCCTAATCTGTTCTATTGATACCCCGCAAGTTAATAGATTGAAAAAGTCATAGCTATTTGTAAACTCAGCATGTTCAATAGCTTCTAGAATCGCTTTAAGTTCAAAATTTGCTAGTTTACGCATACTTCACCTCCACTGCTGGAAATTTATTAACTGCTTCATGCAATTGGTGAACTTTCGCTTGTTTTCCGTATCGTCCGAAGGTGATGTTAGGATGAGCATGCCCAACGATTTCAGCCACTATGTGCTCTGGTATATCAGCAATCTTTAACTCATCGATAAAAGTATGTCGGAATGAGTATGCCGTTGGTCGCGCATTCGGCTTCATTCCAATTGCTGTTTGCAGCTTCCCTAAGTTAGTGCGATATCGAAATGACCAATCTTTGTTGTCTCCATGCGGCTTGTAATCAAAAAGCTGTTTTTGCTTTTGCTCTCGGCGTCCTTGCACATACTCAAGAAACCCTTCGTTTATCAATTGATTATGCAAGGGGACAATACGCAAAGCATTGGAAGTTTTGAGCCGTTGATCCGCTTCGGAGTCTGAAATAGTAATGCATGGGACACCTTCAATTATTTGAATGTCACTGGTCGTTAACTGGCAAACTTCGGAAGGGCGGCAACCGTGGTATAGCTGTATCTTGGTTGTCCAATTAAATTGGACGTCTTTTTTACGATATTCGGAACTAGAAAATAACTTTTTAAGCTCTTTTAACTGCCAGCGGTCACGCTGTTGTGATGCTTTAGCTACACGACTTTTCGGCGCTTTAATCGCTTTGAAGACATTTTTCTCAATGAGTTCAATTCGTTCACAGTAATCAAAGAACTGCTTATTGGCTGCAATGTATTCTTTTACTGTCTTTGCACTTAATCCTTTTTCAATTAAGTGATCTCTGTAAGTGTTGGCAGCTTTCGCAGATAAGCAGATCTCCTGTTTGGCTAGATAGCTCAAGAAGTTAGTACACCGTTGATTTAATTGAGTTAGAGTCAAAGGCGTTACTTGTTCCAGACGTTTACTACGAATAAAGTTATTTAACTCTGTGGTAAGTTCTTGTGCTCCAATCAAACGACTGTTTACGCTTTCTTCAGGAGCAGGAGCAGGAGCAGGCATGGCTCGGGTCTCTATACTCATTGACGTACATTTTGACTGTGGGTTGTCTACATGCGGAAGATTAGAGCAGAACTGTTGGCGAATCTCCGCCACCTTTGTAGATAAGCTAATCTTAAAATCTGTATAAGGGATGTTTTCTGCTAAAGCTTGTTCATGTAGCGTGTGGATCGCACTAGCAAGCTGAGCATTTCGTTTGGTCGCTAATCGACGATATTTAGTAAAAAGAGAGAGACGAATCTCTCTCGGATAACCCAGAGAAGTTTGCAGAATAGCTGGAGTGGAAATACGTGTATAAAACACGTTATTGCTCAATTTAATCAAATACATATGTATCACCTACTTGTATTAGGTGACATTTGATCGTCTTAAAACGAGAAAAGCCCTTGATAAATCAAGGGCTTGAATGTGGCGGAGAGATAGGGATTTGAACCCTAGGTACGCTATTAACGTACGCCGGTTTTCAAGACCGGTGCTTTCAACCACTCAGCCATCTCTCCGCAAATTGTCCTAAAACTTAGTCTTACTTAAATAATGCTAGGTTTTAGTTTTGCTCTTAGACTTTAACAATCTAAAAGCGGTAAGTAAGCCTGGCGATGTTCTACTCTCACATGGGGAAACCCCACACTACCATCGACGCTATTTCGTTTCACTTCTGAGTTCGGAATGGGTTCAGGTGGGTCCAAAACGCTATGGTCGCCAAGCAAATTCTTGCTTTTACTTTCAGCTTTTTCTAAAAACTGAAGGCAAAAAATCTGGAAAGCTGTTTGCGTTCTCTACACATTCAATTCGTTCTTGCTTTGAGTCCATCAAAACCCTTTGGGTGTTGTATGGTTAAGCCTCACGGGCAATTAGTACAGGTTAGCTCAACGCCTCACAGCGCTTACACACCCTGCCTATCAACGTTCTAGTCTCGAACAACCCTTTAGGATACTTAAAGTATCAGGGAAGACTCATCTCAGGGCTCGCTTCCCGCTTAGATGCTTTCAGCGGTTATCGATTCCGAACTTAGCTACCGGGCAATGCGTCTGGCGACACAACCCGAACACCAGAGGTTCGTCCACTCCGGTCCTCTCGTACTAGGAGCAGCCCCCTTCAATCTTCCAACGCCCACGGCAGATAGGGACCGAACTGTCTCACGACGTTCTAAACCCAGCTCGCGTACCACTTTAAATGGCGAACAGCCATACCCTTGGGACCGACTTCAGCCCCAGGATGTGATGAGCCGACATCGAGGTGCCAAACACCGCCGTCGATATGAACTCTTGGGCGGTATC
>NZ_NPKW01000559.1:0-1181 GCF_002265885.1 Vibrio sp. 03_296 | reverse complement strand
AATCGTTAGAATGTCATTAAACAACACCGTACCACCATCAGCCTCGCTCTAGTATTCGAAGGCCCCGACATTTGCGTCAGACCCCAATGCCAAAAACATCCGCTTGAAAACGTTGCTCGCTCATTGCACGGACATTTGACAGAAAAGAATGGCTTCATCGCACGTCGATGAGATTTTATGAATGGCTCGAGCGACCGTTTCTTTTCCTGAGCCATTCTCTCCGTTGATCAGAATGCTCACATCGGTAGGACCAATGCGTTTAATTTGATCGCGTAGGCGCTTCAAAGGAACCGATTCCCCAATAAGTCCCATATCTTGATTATTGCCAAACGTCGGCCAAACCTTCTTCTCAAGCTTTAACATACCCAATTGATGGCCTATCGTGCTGAGCAGTTGCGCATCAGGGATAGGAGCTGTGAAAAAGTCGATACAAAAGTTAACGATAAACTGGCAAATCGTGTCAGGAGCTGAGTTGTCTGTTCACGAAATGAAAGGCGAGCCAGCGTACGTGCTTGTGCGTGCTCACAAGATTAGCGATGCCATTGAGACTGAACTCATCATGGCTAAGGTCAACAATGCCGATGCATGGCCCAATATCTTCTAACAGCGCGTCTACTTTGCGTAAATCCGCACATTGATGGCACTTCCAGCCCACCTGCTCCAAAACGGACAACCAAGGCTCATAAGTACCACCAACCACTACCAATGACCCCGGTACAGAATCCATCTTAAACTGAGTAGCCATATACAACCCTTTCACTATTTCGATCGTTAGTTACATTATCGAGACTAATGATTCATAAGTCTGTTTCAATATTGAAGACAGTTAATTAATTCTAGACTCAATTACTAATACTTGGAATGCAGTTAGCATTTAGTGATGTAAAAGGAATTCTGCTCGATAAAAAAAACCACCCGAAGGTGGTTTTCCAATCTATTTGCTTCTTATCGCCTGAGGACGCATCGCTGGGAATAGAATAACATCACGAATCGTGTGCGTGTTGGTCAGTAGCATCACTAGACCGGTCGATGCGATACCTTGACCTGCAGTCGGTGGTAGGCCGTGCTCTAGTGCTGTGATGTAGTCTGCATCGTAGAACATTGCTTCGTCATCACCAGACTCTTTCGCTTCAACCTGTGCTTTAAAGCGTGCATCTTGGTCTTCAGCGTCGTTAAGCYCG
>NZ_NPKW01000558.1:0-943 GCF_002265885.1 Vibrio sp. 03_296 | reverse complement strand
GATAAAGCCTTTAAAACGTGAAAGGCTTTAAGGACAAATAGTTGAATTCTGGAGATATCATGAGCAACGAAGAAAACAAAATCAACGAAGAAGCGCTTAAACAGACAAGACGCTAGCGGAAGTAGAAGTAGAAGCTGATTGGCACTGATGCTGATATCGAATGGAACGAAGAAGCGGATGAATCAGCGGCGAAGATCGCTGAGCTGGAAGCCGCTTTATTGGCCAGCGAAGCGCGTGTGAAAGAGCAGCAAGATTCAATGCTACGTGCGAAAGCAGAAGTGGAAACATAGCGTCGTCGTACTGAGCAGAAATTGATAAAGCGCGTAAATATGCGTTGAATCGCTTTGCTGAAGAACTGCTGCCTGTGATTGATAATCTAGAGCGTGCGATTCAAGCTGCTGACGCTGAAAGCGAAGCGGTAAAACCACTGCTAGAAGGCGTTGAATTAACGCATTAAAAACGTTTGTGATGTTGGTCAGTAAGTTTGGTTTGAAAGAGATCAATCCTGAAGGCCAGCCATTTAACCCAGAATGGCATCAGGCGATGTCGATTCAGGAAAGCCCAGATCACGAGTCAAACACCGTGATGTTCGTGATGCAAAAAGGCTACGAATTGAATGGTCGAGTGATTCGTCCTGCGATGGTTATGGTTTCGAAATAAGCAAACCAATATATCGATTCAAACACACAGAGCGGCTTTTGCCGTCTCTTTTTTATGTCTCCAAAGCCGCCGCGTCTAGCAAACCAACCCTTTGATTTAGTCGATTATTCTTTGCTTTTCCTTTAATTGAAATTTAATTTCTGATTGGAAATTTGTATCATTATTGTAAACAAAAGCTTCATTTTGTAACTCATGCGTGTATTATGTGCGAACTCCGTCT
The DNA here is from genome assembly GCF_002265885.1 of Vibrio sp. 03_296. Taxonomy (NCBI): domain Bacteria; kingdom Pseudomonadati; phylum Pseudomonadota; class Gammaproteobacteria; order Vibrionales; family Vibrionaceae; genus Vibrio; species Vibrio sp. 03_296. Next base: position 63 of record NZ_NPKW01000558.1, on the reverse strand, counting down.
GAAATATAGGCGGTTTTAACTATAAAACCATAAATTACAAACACAACATTCTGGAGTGAAGGA
>NZ_NPKW01000557.1:0-633 GCF_002265885.1 Vibrio sp. 03_296 | reverse complement strand
GACGACAAAGAAGAAACCGTGCGTCGCTTCGTTTAGGTGTTTATCACTCACAAACGGCACCACTTATCGAGTACTACGGTAAAGAAGCGGCAGAAGGCAACACGAAGTACCTAAAATTTGATGGTACTAAGCAAGTTGCAGAAGTGAGTGCTGATATCGAGAAGGCATTAGCATAATAGGCAATACCTATTTATTCAACCGAGTTTCAGAATTTTGTTATAGTAAAGCGTACCTTAAGGTCGCTTTTTTATTATAGTCATCAGCGGTTTAGTTTTGCCGTGATTCATAATGACTCAATGGACGTTGTAGAATTGATCGATGTCGCCACCTTTTCGTAAAACCACCTTCAGCCACTATCGTAGAGAAAGTATGAACAACACAAAAAAACGCGGAGTGCTTTTAGTCAATCTCGGAACTCCCGAAGAAGCAACGGCCCAGCCGTAAAACGATTTTAAGCCAGTTTTGTCACTGATCAGCGTGTAGTGGACATGACGCGTTGGCTTTGGTGCCCTATTTTACATGGCATCATTTTACCCATTCGTTCGTCTAAGGTTGCAGCTTTATCAAACCGTTTGGATGGAAGAAGGCTCACCGTTAATGGTGTACAGCAAGCGACAGCAAGTTGCGTTGCAA
>NZ_NPKW01000556.1:0-1118 GCF_002265885.1 Vibrio sp. 03_296 | reverse complement strand
GGCTGCTTAGAAGGCAACAAAACCACGGAAGAACCTGTGTCAAGTCTCAACCAGGGCTACGCTGTGAAAAACTGAATATGGATGTACGGGCAGTGCCGTGTTGCACGTACCGACCTTATTTGGCACCGCTTTGAGGTACTGAAAAMCCATCCGACAGCAACAAGATTAAGGAATACACGCTAACCGCTGAGTATCGCAAGTGCCTGGAGTTGGCTTCGCAATTACACCCAATCGATCAAAGTGCGTTAAAGCAAAAACGTTTTAATGCGCTGGTGCATAGCATTTCTGAACTTGAACGTATAGTGCAAGAACTTAGCTCTTCAAGTGAACCGGAAAGCCTCTATTTCCTTTGGAGCCAGACAGGCAATACCAATGCACGTCGTCAGTTTTTACAGATGGAAGGCACACCCGCGCTAGAAACCGCTGAAATGCAATACGCCTTGGCAACGTTTTATACTACACGTGATCAAACGAAAACCATCCAACTGCTTAATCATTCTCTCGAGTTGACCAAAAGGCGGCAAAGTGAATACCGAAGCGTTAAAGTCATTGGCAAGTACCCATCAAGGATTACGTCAAATGAAGCAAGCTTACGTTTGGGCAATGGTAGCAAAAGAGTTTGATGTGCCCTTAGACCACAGAACGAGAAAATGCAACTGATGTTTGGCTTTAGTGCACAGGAGTACAAACATCTGGATGCTTTAGCTGAGCAAGTGCATCTGCGCTCGAAAAGGCAATACCGCTCTATGATGATCCCGAGTGACTTGTAGTCTTATACGCTCGTAGCCACATGCATATTCGCAATGCTGCTTTTAAGTTCGGGCGCTTATTTCAAAAGAACGACGCACTCAAACTAAAAAAACCTTCCACATGGAAGGTTTTTGTCTCTTGGTTACTCACGCCATTTTGACTCTTTCAGTATGATTGCTAGACACGATATGACTGAAAGCGGAGAACAGCGTTCGGTGAAAAATCACTCATTAGTTTCAATTTTGTTGAAAATTAACGACACTGAGTTGACACAAAAACGTTCTCCGGTTGTTTTAGGTTCATCAGGAAAAACGTGCCCTAAGTGGCTATCACATCGTGCACAGCGGATCTCTACTCGCTTCATTCCG
>NZ_NPKW01000555.1:0-790 GCF_002265885.1 Vibrio sp. 03_296 | reverse complement strand
TGGCAATACCTCTGCGGCAACCGTACCGACGGCATTAGATGAGGCGGTGCGTGATGGGCGTATTCAGCGTGGTCAGACGCTACTACTCGAAGCCTTTGGTGGCGGTTTCACTTGGGGTTTCAGCGTTTAGTTTCGCTTTTAATTAAGAATTCTTAATTTTGCTGTTGCTCGTGAGTAGTAACAGTATTTTATTTAGCTTCGGTTAAGGAAAATTACTATGAGCAAGTTTGCTATCGTATTTCCAGGTCAAGGTTCTCAAGCAGTTGGTATGCTGGCAGATCTTGGCGAACAGTATGAAATCGTTAAACAAACATTTGCACAAGCGTCAGAAGCGCTTGGCTACGATTTATGGGCACTGGTACAAAACGGTCCTGACGGAAGATTTGAATCAGAACGTTCCGTACTCAACCTGCATTGCTGGCTTCGTCGTAGCGGATCTGGCGAGTGTGGCAAGAATTAGGTCTTGCTCAACCAGAAAACTTGGCAGGCCATAGCTTGGGTGAGTACTCAGCATTAGTGTGTGCGGGCGTGATTGATTTCCAAGAAGCGATCAAACTTGTCGAGCTTCGTGGTCAACTTATGCAAGAAGCAGTACCAGCAGGGACTAGGCGCGATGTACGCGATCATCGGTCTTAGATGATGAAGCGATTGCCAAAGCTTGTGAAGAAGCGGCGCAAGGCGACGTGGTCTCTCCAGTGAACTTCAACTCGCCTGGCCAAGTGGTGAATTGCAGGTAGCAAAGACGCAGTAGAGCGTGCGGGCGCAACTTTGTAAGGAAGCGGGTGCCAAA
>NZ_NPKW01000554.1:0-678 GCF_002265885.1 Vibrio sp. 03_296 | reverse complement strand
TTGATATTCTTTCTGATATGTCAGACATAGTGTTTCCTCCAGTCTGTCCTGACCTTCGTAATCAAACGAAGAGATCAAACTCGTCTGACAGGTTTATTCAAAGACATCGGAGGGAACACGCACAAAGCCCTCCATCAGTATACGAGCGCTGCGGCTCATGATGGCTTTTTCCACCACCCAGCCTTGTGTGTGCTTTCGCTTGCGCACCCACCTTTAACGTCCCAGATCGGATGGCCAAAGGTGACCGCTTGTTTTTCACCACCGCCTGCCGCTAAGTTCACTAAAGTGCCCGGCACGCAAGCGGCAGCGCCAATCGCGACCGCTGCGGTCCCCATCATCGCGTGATGCAGCTTGCCCATTGAAAGGGCGCGAACCAGCAGATCAACCTCTCCTGCCTCCACCACTTTGCCACTTGAGGCTTGGTAACTTTTCGGTCGTTCGAGACAAACGCCACTTTGGGTGTGCTGGCGACCTTCTGCTTCTTCAATCGAAGTAATCAAACCCATTTTTAGCGCGCCATAAGCACGAATGGTTTCAAACTTGGCTAACGCTTGCTCATCATTATTGATCTGCTCTTGCAGTTCCGTCCCCAAATACCCCAACGCCTCAGCATCAAGGAAAATGGTGGGAATGCCCGCATTAATGAGGGTGGCGTTAAAGGTGCCGATACCCGGTACG
>NZ_NPKW01000553.1:0-616 GCF_002265885.1 Vibrio sp. 03_296 | reverse complement strand
TGATTGGGTCGGACTGGCGTTTCAGATAATGAGCCGAGCCAACAGCGCTGCAGCTTCAAGTAGGAATGGGATAACGTAATGTCGGAACATCAATGAATAATACATGTGAGTCAAGCTCGCTTCATTTTGAAGTGGACCTCAAACAGGCTCTGATTTGGGTGGCACGTGCTTTAGATTATGTCGGAGTCGATGACACTCACCATAACCACCGTGTCGCCTATATCGCTTACCAATGCGCGCTTGCTCTGGGTTGGGATTTAAAAAAGCGGAGTTCAGCTATTTTGCTGGAATGGTGCACGATTGTGGCGTCTCGGAAACGAAAGAGCATTTAATGCTGCTAGAGACGCTGATGCCACAAGACGCCCAAGCCCACTGCATTCGCGGTTACCAATCTTTGCAACAGTGTAATATTTTGGCTCAGTTTGCTGAGTCAATTTTGTATCACCACACTCGTTGGGATGAGCTTGAAACCTTAGAAGTCTCTCCGTTTAACAAAGACATCGCAGCGCTTTTGTATCTTCTGATCGTCCTAGATTTCTCAGGGCTTCAATTCACCGATGAGTGTCATAGCGATATGGTGACGCTGCATGAACACGCCATCGCCGACACCATCATG
>NZ_NPKW01000552.1:0-608 GCF_002265885.1 Vibrio sp. 03_296 | reverse complement strand
TTTGAAAACCGCAAAACATGGCGCGCTGCCATACGCATCAATTTACCTTACAAAAGATGGCCTACTCAATGGCGCCGGCACAAAAAAATGGATGCTTGGCTAAAAAAACATGGTGTGCAGGTCAATCAACAACTAAATGAACCGGCCGATCACTTAGCGATCATGCTCGACTTTCTTGGCAACCTCATCATTCGCTCAAATGAGTTTGAACAAGATCGCCACATGGAAGATGCTTTCATCGAGCAAAACACATTTATTCAAGAAATGTTGCTCTCTTGGTTACCTACCTTCTCTAACGAGCAGCACAATATGATGAGTTTGGCTTCTATAACAGCGCAATAAAACTACTTGTTGCGTTTTGTATGCTGGACAGCGACTATTTAGTTGGATAATAATTACGCCCTTATCAATAGAGCAAACACTCGGTTACACTTTAACCACTAAAGTGTGAACACGGATACACATTTCGCTGTTTGAGTAGGTTGCCACTCTTGCCGTCTCAGTCTAAAATTGAGACCGCAATCGATAAAATATGATTTAATGCAAACCGCTGAAATACATGCGGTTTTGTGTTTTATTTAAAGCTAAGCTGCTGCTTTTCTAGTGTG
>NZ_NPKW01000551.1:0-658 GCF_002265885.1 Vibrio sp. 03_296 | reverse complement strand
GCGGCCAGTTTACCGGCAATTCTCATGCGCTCAATTTGCTGAGTAGTTTTAATCTTAATTGACATTGGCTTTCTCTACTTAATTCGGGGGCACATCAGAGTGTGCTGATGCGGCATTCTAACAGGAAGAAATGAGAATGTGTATTTGTCTGAAAAACGAGAGCCTATCCAGGGCTATTTTTTATGGGTTGCATTCGTTTGGCTTCATGGCTAAATGCATTTTTTTTTTTGCCTTCAATGGGCAAAATATGGTATAAAGCGCGCCGGAAATGAGGACTGTTCTCTTCGTTAAGAGAAACTTAATGGCGAAGCAGGCTTCTTCCAAAAACACTTTTTCTTTAAATCACACACATTCCGACACATGTTCCGGGGTGCCCAGCGATTAGGCTAGGGTCGGATACATGGGGGATGTGGAGGCCTAACCCCATAGAGGATTTTAAAATGGCAACTGTATCAATGCGCGATATGCTGAAAGCGGGTGTACACTTCGGTCACCAAACTCGTTACTGGAACCCAAAAATGAAGCCATTCATCTTTGGCGCTCGTAACCGCGTTCACATCATCAACCTAGAAAAAACTGTACCAATGTTCAACGAAGCTCTAGCTGAGCTAGTTAAAGTTGGCGAGAAAAAAGGTAAAGTTCTTTTCGTAGGTACTAA
>NZ_NPKW01000550.1:0-652 GCF_002265885.1 Vibrio sp. 03_296 | reverse complement strand
GGCTGGCATCGAGCTGTTGGTGGCCACGGTTGTGGTGGGATACGTCGCGGTGCAATACTTCTACRAATTTAGTGGTGTTGCCAAAACGCAGCGTGCTTGGCAAATTTGCCTAGTATCGAATGGTGTCGTAGAGAAAAAACGCCTCGCAGATCATGCGAGCGTTTTTGCTTAATGGCGAGAAAAACGGTCGTTAGCCCTTGTGATAGAAGCGCGACATCAGTTCCAGTGATTGCTGAATCACATTAACCGGCACTTTGTGGTCTTTAACAATTTTCAATTGGTTGTTGAGCTGTTTTGAGTTTCCTGCCGGGTTAACCACCATCATCATCTCTTGGCCGACGAGTGCATAGTTGTAGTAGCTCCCCGCGATAAACCAATCTCGAGATTTGCTCGCGTCGAACAAGTTGTCTCCGACGCTAAATCGGCAGTATTCATTTTATTATCAAAAAGCATTGCCATCAGTGTGGGCACCACATCAAAGTGGGTGGTGCGATAATCGTAAGTCTTGGCGGCTTGGCCTGGTGCGTAGAGGTACAAAGGTACATGAATTTGCGCTTGGCTGTAATTGCCTGAATGCCCCCAATAGTTCATGCGATTATCGTTAAACTCTTCACCATGATCCGAGGTGATGACCACGATGGTGTTCTCCAAA